>JBBRUH010000037.1:0-19037 GCA_038248005.1 Cytophagales bacterium
AACTTACCTGGAAAGACTGGTATTTTTGTATTGAGACTGTCCATATCTATCTCATCTATTTTGAAGTAAACTCTAGAGCTATCATAGGAGAAAGCTTTACGGTAGTCAGTGGCAAAATACATATCTCCCCCCATAGGAATATTGAGTTTAGGAAAAGACTCGTAATAATCGCCTGTACCATTGATTTTTCCTTTTTTACGTCCTGATTTATTGAGGTGATCATTGATTTGCATATTACCTGCCCCGAAGCTTATCTCTGCACCATATTCATTCCATTGCCCATTGGTATCTTCAGTTGTATCTTGGATAGCAAAAAGAATTTTATCTATTTCGGGCATCTCTAGGGTAAAGTCATTGTAAAGCAAAAAGAAGTTTTTACCTATAAATCTAAAATTACCTACCGTGATTTCACCTTTCTCCATGTATAAGTTTCGTCCCCCATATACTTTAACTCGCTTTAAAGTGGGGTCTGGGATAATATTCACATTCAAGGCAACACTCATTGGGAAGCTTTCTATCCCTCTAATTAGCAATTCATTGTCTTGGCGAGTAAGGCTTGCATTTGGTACGCCACTTACAGATGACTGAATCAAGAAGTTATCATGGTCATAAATATCATAAATCAATGAGTCAGTACGTCTAACGGTTTTTGCTTTGGTACGCTCAACGGCTTCTATAAAAAGATTGGCAGAGTCTGTCTGTAAGATTCGTTTTCCTAGTTCTATATTCCCTGTATTGGAATCATAAGTAAGATACCCCCTAGACTGCAAATCATTGGCTACTACACGGATGGTTCCTTCATTGCGTCTTAGGTCTTTTGCCATATCTTGTGCCGTAAATTGAATACTATTTAGTTTTTCGGCATATTTAGTAAATAGTTTAATAGGGTGAAAGTCATAAAGCCCTACCATCTCATTGTAGCGTTGTTGATTAAAAAAATCAAACGACTCAAATAAGGCAGGTCTCAGATTTTGAGCTCCGCTTAACATAAAAATATCCAAACTATCTTTTTCAAGATTATAACTCACCACATCTGCATCTATGTAAAATTGGTGATAACTATTGATAAAAGGTGTATTAGCAGCAGAAGTATTTCTATCTCGTATCATCTGAATAATTCGGTTTTCACGATAAAGCTTAAACTGAAGATTAGAGTGATAAAGTGAATCTTGCTCTCCTCCTAGATAGATTGACATACTGACCTGACTAGCAGTTACCAGAGAATCTGTAATCAAAAACTTGGGCGAACGAATCCTAAATGCTGTTCCTAATGGGCTTTCTCCTGTAATGATGGAAAGTTGATTAGGGTTAGTAGAATTACTGAAGATATTAATCCCTTCTAAGCAAAACCCTCCTTGATAGCTGAGGTCTTTACCAAATTGATTAATCAATACATCAGCATCATAAGATATAAAGCGAGGATACTTGGCATCTTGTGGACTTTTACGGGCTCGACTCACAAACTCAAAATCACCCAACAAAGTCTTGCTCAGCATAATGGTATAGTTTAGTCGAGCATTTTTGACATTAAGAACAGGTTTGGTTACATCAAAAGCATAAGAATAAAACTGACAAAATACTGCTGTAGGGTCTAGCTCTACACTTTGCCAATTAAAACTACCTCCTTTGCCTACAAACTGATTGTTAGATATTACGAATATTCCTTCGGTCTTGTGTATGCCTGTAGAATCAAAAGGGGTAACAAATACAATCTCAGTATTCTTAAAGCGAATCACTGCTCCTGCTATGCTGGGTAGTTCATCATTGCTTACTTCTCCTTCTGTAGAAACAGTAAACTCATTGCGAGCTGCTTCCATATCTTTTATAAATTCGAAACTAAAATCTCCAATGGCGTATAATTTACTAAACTTATTGGCGTGCAGTGTCTGACCAATAAGAAAACCACGTGTAGTCTCAAAAAAGCTTTTGATATTGGCAGCTACCTTAGCCTCTACAAGCTCTTCTGATACACTTAAAAAATTATCTAGCTGTGAACTACTGATTTTTCTTTCTTGCAAACCATTAAAGATAGAGCGAAAAAGATCATGATACTCAGCTGCAATAGTAGCTCTTGTAGGAGCAAGTTTTTGACAGATTTTGATAACCCGTTCTTTTTGAGAAGCACTTATTTTCCCTCCCTCCCAAAGTGCCTTAAAAACATCTGCTGTAGAGATTATTTCAGCCTTGCCTGTTTTCTGAAGTTGCTCACTTGCATAAGTGATAAAATCAGTAGGACTATCTGGGAAATTATATCGTTGTGCCTGTGCTACATACACATAGCCTAAGGTAAAACATATTAATAATATTATTTTTTTTGCCATAAGAAAGCTTGTTTGATAGGTAAGTGTTATATAGTTATTTTATTGTTAGGTAATTGGTAATGAACGCCTTCTAATAGAAGAATACATTTTTAGATGGATAGAAAATCGGCTTATCAAACATTTAGATATTCTCCTATTCACTTCTAAAATATTAATTTATTATAGTATCTCTAAAGAACAATAAGTACATAAAGTAACAAATTAGTTTAGGTAAAATACTCATTATCATATTATTACAAACTTATAACTCATGATTTATAACTTATCTTTTACTAAATATAGAATTATCAATCGTAAAAACCAAAAATGACTTCGTATTATCTGTTATTAAATATACAAAGAAAGTAAATTTATTCCTTTTTAAATTTGGCTGCTACCCAGTTATTTTGAGTTTTATAGTTTACAAATGTCAAACTACTTGACTCTGTTACTTCTTTTATATCGTCTAAATCAGTCTCATAGAATCCACTCAATAGCAATTCTCCTTCTGTTTCTAAATACTCGACATATTCAGAGATTTCTTTCAATAACGTATTTTTATTGATATTCGCCAAAATCAAGCCATAAGTTTTATCTTTTGGCAACTCTTGGATGGTCATTTGTGCTATCTCAATGCACTTGCAATTATTTAAAGCAATATTTTCTTCACCATTCCAGACAGCCCACTCTTCTATATCAAAGGCATTGACATAAGCGGCACCTCTTTTTTCTGCCATAATCGCCAAAATACCTGTGCCACAACCTGCATCTATCACATTTTTACCTTTTACCTCAACATCTAATAAAAACTCTAGCATCAGGCTAGTCGTTTCGTGGTGTCCTGTGCCAAATGACATTTTAGGATTGATGGTTATCTCATAAGGATATTTTTTATCAATTTGATGAAAGGTACTCCTAACTAAGCACTGGTCTCTCACGATTACTGGCTTATAATCTGACTCCCAGACTGCATTCCAATTTTGAGCAGGAATATTTTTTTGGGTAAAGCTAAATTGAAATAGGTCTTGGTATTGCTCCTTTAGGTCTTCTAAGTCTTGAGCTTGATACAGAGTCGCTGGGATATACGCCAAGAGAAACTGCTCCTCCTCCACAAATGAATCAAAACCAATCTGCCCCAATTCGGCAATCAAAATCTCACTGTACGCTTCCTCTACTTCTATGCTTAGTTCTAAATAATCCATTTTTAAATATTTTGAATGTTAGGTGATGACTAAAAAAGCGAGCCGCTGCCTAGCCTATGTAACAGCTCATTGTCTTGACTGGACTCGAACCAGCACATTCTTATGAAAAGAAGATCTTCATTCTCCCATATTTACCATTTCCACCATAAGACAGATTGCCTCTTGGGCGAGACATCTATCCTAGATTTAGACAAGGTCGTAAAATGAAACCCTTGCTCTGCCACTGAGCTACACTCCGTTTTGATTGATTAAAAATAACCTGCCAGAATGGAGAGAATTGAACCCTCGCACTAGGCTTTATCTTGCCTAAACTTATAGTAAATGATTTTAAGCTAAAACTAAGAAGCGATAGACTAACAAAAACTATCTTTTCCAAGGCTAATAAGCCCGAAAAAAATAGGTATCAACAAAAATCTAAGGCTAAGACTAGCTTCTGGGTATAAAATTAGAGAAAAAAATCAAATCTTCATAAGAGTATCCTAAAACTATTTAATCCTAAAAACAATATAGATGGTAAAAGCTTTTAATAGACAAAATGATTTTACTCTCTATTTTGACTCTAAATATTACTAAACATGAAATCTTATTTTTTAGCTCTTTCAAGTATCTTTTTCTTGGCTTTTATGCAATGCCAAGCACAACAGACTTCACAGCAAGAAGAACAAGAAACAAGTTCAGAAGAAGTCTATCAGATGCGTTCTCCTAGCCGTGACGGAATAGGGAAATACTATATGGGGCGTGAAATCTCTCATGTGATGGGACACCAAGGTGCAAGCTGGCTAGAACGCAATGAGCGTGAAGAAGAAGAAAAAGTAGGTCTTGCTCTCCGAAATTTCCCTCTTGATAAGACTTCTGTAGTAGCTGATATTGGGGCTGGCTCTGGCTACTATACTTTTAAGATTGCCAAAAAAGTGAAAGAAGGGAAAGTATTTGCAGTGGATATTCAGCCCGAAATGTTGGCGATTATTAAAGAGAAAATAGATACACAAAAGACAGACAATGTAATCCCAGTTAAGGGAGATGAAATGACTCCTAACTTACCCAAAGACAGCATTGATATGGTTTTGTTTGTGGATGTCTATCACGAATTGGCTTACCCTCGTGAGATGATGACTTCCATCTATCAATCACTCAAAAAAGGTGGAAAAGTGGTTTTGCTAGAATATAGAGCAGAAGACCCTACTGTACCTATCAAGCCCCTTCATAAAATGTCTGCTGCTCAGGTACAAAAAGAAATGGAAGTTGTGGGGCTTCATTTTGTAGAGAATAAGTCTATGCTTCCCTGGCAACATTTATTGGTGTTTGAAAAGTAGGTAAGAGATGAGTTATAAATGACGAGTTTATTTATTAAGTAACTGACAATCAGTTACTTATAACAAGGTTAAAGTGCAAATAATTTTGAAAATCTACTCAAACAGAGATATAAAAAAACTCCTCAAATTTGAGGAGTTTTTCGTTTTTTTAATCATCTGGTATTTTAGAGGTATTTTTCCTCTATCAGTGCGATGGTTTCTTTGATTCTAAATGATTTGACAGCATCTCCGATGGTCTTAAACTCCCAGTCATTTTTTGTTCTGATAAGCTTACCCATCACCATAGATACTTTACCTTTAAATGACTCATCACTTGAAAGATTAAAAGTAGCAAACACATCATTTACTTGAGTAGGTGTACCTTCATAGATTCGAATCTTGACATAAGGGATTTTTCCAAAGTCTTGCCCTTCATAAGAGTTGAGATAAAAGATAATCTGCTCTACATCTGGATTCAATTTTTTTAAATCAATTGTAATCACCTCATTATCAAGGTCATCCACTGAATCATCCCCTTCCCTATCATCTCCACTGTGCTTGATAGCACCATCTGGCGAGCTGAGGTTCTGGTAATAGACTGTGTATAGATTTTTATTCTCTTTAGAAAAAGTTGTTACGCTTCCATCCAAATCTACAGGTTCGGTAGTTTTGAGAAGTCCAAGAAAACTTTTCTTTTTGATAGTTCCCCAGTTAAGTCCAATACAAATTTTTTCAAGTAATTTTTCATCTTTTACCAAAGAAATAGAATTTCCTTTGGAAAGGTTAATGCCAGTTTTTTTATTTGATGATACACTCATGTTTTTGATTTAAAAAACACACTTCAGGTGATATTAGTATTTTATGACTTTTGATATTATACAAGAAATTAAAAATCGCTGATAATTTGTGTTTCAACCAAATCACTCAGCCTATGGTTTTGCATTTTGATAGACTTTTTCTGAGGATGGCAGCGTAAATATAAAGCTACTTCCTTTATCTTTTTGGCTTTCTACTTTGAGTGAACCTCTGTGTGTTTGTATAAATTCTTTACAGAGTAGTAAGCCAAGCCCTGTACCTTTTTCGCTAGAAGTACCTTTTTTAGAGATATGATCTGCCGTAAAAAGTGTGTTTACTTCTTCTTCTTTCATCCCTACTCCACTATCTTTTACGGTTATTTGGATAAAGTCATTCTCTAAGGCTTTGACTTCTAGAAGAATATTTTCATTTTCTTTTGTAAATTTAATGGCATTGCTTATCAGATTGAAGAGAATAGTTTGGAGCATATTGGGGTCAGAATAAACAAGTATTTCGGCTGGGATTTGTGTCTTAAAGTTGATTTTCTTTTTCTGGATTTCATTATTAATAAGTGGTAAAATCTTTTTGATAAAGCTATCTAAGTAAATCATTTTAGGTTTAAACCTGACCATGTCAAGTTCTGATTTAGACCATTCTAATAGATTATCTAATAGCCCTAGATTTGCCTTTACTTGCATTCTTATCTTTATAAAAACATCTTTTTGTTCTTCCTTAGAAAAAGAATCTGCATCTTCTCCAATCATATTCAATAGGCTAATCACTGAGTTAAAAGGAGCTCTTAGATCGTGAGAAATGATAGATAAAAATTTGTCTTTGACTGTATTAGATTTTTGAAGTTTTTTTTCAGAGTTGATTAGTTTCTGATTTAGTGCGTAGATTTCTCCATTTACCTTGCTTAGCTTTTGGTTAGTTTTGTATTTTACTTGGTTACGATTATAGAGTAAGGCAATCAGTACAATAGCTGTAATAATACTGATAACCAATACTATAGCAAGTATATTCTTTTGTTTGATTTCTAGATTTTTGATTTCATTCTGCTTTTTTAATAGTTCAAAAGCTTTTTGTCTTTTTTCATATTCATATTTTTGCTTGAGTACCTCTATATTTAGTTTTTTGAGATTCTCACCCTTTGATAGATTTTCTAGACTATCATAATATTGATAATATTTCAAAAAATTCTCCGCATCATTTATTTGAGCAAATGTTTTGTAAAGTATTTCGTAGGCTTTTTTATTCAAATAAGTCAAATTGAGTTTTTTGGCACTTTTGGAGGCTTCTTCTAAATAAGAAATAGCCTCTGGATATTTTTTTTGTGCAATCAGTACTCTAGCAAATTGTATCTCTATTAAAATTAATCCTTCTTTATTTTGAAGCTCTGTTTCTATTTCATAAGCGTTTTGGTAATAAATCATCGCACTATCTAGCTTTTTTTCTTCCAAAAATAAAGTTCCAATATTTCGAACAGAAATAGCTGTCTCTTTTTTTATACCTAATTCTTTTTTCATTTTGTAGGCTTGCAGTTGATATTTTTTGGCTTCTTTTAACTTTCCGATATATGTATAACAAGCTCCTACATTACTGAGCGAAATGGCTTGTCCTCTTTTGCTATTGATTTTCTGGCTAATTCTCAATGAAATAAAATAGTTTTTGAGTGCTTCTGAATAGTTTTGCTGTTGTTGATAAAAATCACCTATGGAATTGTGTGATTTGGCTATTTCATTTTGATTCCCAAGTTCTTCTCTGATTTTCAATGCTTGGAAATGGTAATCGAGTGCCTTTTGATAGCTACCTTGTTTGGAATAAGCATAACTAATCAGGCTTAAGACTTGAGCTCTGATTTCTTGTTTTATAGTTTTATCTTGAAGCTTAAGAGATTTAAACTGGTACTCAAGACAGAGAGCATATTTATTTTGTAGATAATAGACTACTCCTATCTTATTAAAGCTAACAGCTTCTATATTTTTAAACTTTTGTTTTTGGGCATCTTTGAGTGCCTTTTCAAAATACTCTAATGCCAAATCATACTTGCCTAAATCAAGATAATACTCTCCAATATTAATGTAAGCACAAGCTTCCTGACGCAAATCAGGGATGTTTCTTGCTAAATCAAGAGCTTGATTAGCATATTCAAATGATTTATAGGGTGAGATAGCTTTATATGATTCTGATAAACTATTTAGAATTTGAGCCTTTTTGAGGGGTATTTTAGTTTTTAAAAGTACCTGAGAAAGACTATCTATCCTAGCACTTTTTTGTTTTTCCTGAGCAAATGTCTCCTGTCCAACGAATAATAAGATGAGTACTCCTTGAAGTATTAAAATCTTAAAATAGCTGTCGATATATTTCAAACGTATTTTCAATTTAAATTTAGGGGTCTAAAGTAATGTTAAGTAAGAGATCAGTTATAAGGTATTAGACTGTAAGAGTGTGATAGTGAGAATTTTACTCAAACTAAATGATTACTTTATTTTTAAAGTCTTATTAACTGATTAAAAAAAAGAAAGTTATTTTCTTTTTTTTAATTAGTGTAAGAATCATAGATTAACTTAACTTCTTCTATCTTCTTTGTGCATCTACCACAGCAATGGCCACCATATTCACTATCTCTCTCACAGAACTGCCTAACTGCAGAATATGCACAGGTTTATTCATTCCTAGTAATATAGGGCCAATGGTTTCAGCACCTCCTATTTCTTGTAGAAGTTTATACGCAATATTACTTGCGTCTAAGTTAGGAAAAATTAATGTATTAGGAGCTTTTTCAGCTAACTTACTAAATCCATAATTTTCACGCATTAATTCCTGATTAAGAGCTACATTGGCTTGTACTTCCCCGTCTATCACCAAATCTGGAAATTTCTCTTTGGCAAGCTGTGTTGCTTTTCTAGTTTTCTCTGGACTAGGACCTCGGCTTGAGCCAAAATTAGAATAAGAAAGTACCGCCATCCGAGGCTCGAATCCAAAGGCTATCACACCATCCCGTGTTATCCCGATGATGTCCACCATATCTTCGGCAGAAGGGTCTGTATTAACCGTAGCATCTGCAATGAACAGTGTACGTCCTTCGCTAATGATGACATACATCCCTGCTACTAGATTTACATTAGGTTGTATTCCTATGATTTCAAGTGCGGGGCGAATTACCTGAGGATAATTCTTAGTGAGTCCTGAGATAAAAGCATCCGTTTCTCCTTGCTCAAGCATCATCGCTCCAAAATAATTTCGGTCTAGCATCCGCTTTTGAGCATCATAGAATGTAAGTCCTTTGCGTTGGCGTTTTTGATACAGTATTTGGGCATATTCATCTACTTTTTGAGGAGATTCTCTTGGATCTATGATTTCGCAGTCTAGCAAGTCAAGTTGATTTTCCTCTATTTTTTGGCGAATTGCTTCTGCATTTCCTAGCAAGATAGGTTTGGCAATGCCTTCATCTTTAACGATTTGGGCTGCCTTAAGCACTCTCAAGTTATCAGCTTCTCCAAAAACAACTCGCTTAGGATTGCTCTGTGCCGAGCGAATCATGCTTGACATCAGTTTGATGTCTATTCCTAATCTTTCTTGAAGCTCTATTTCGTATTGATGCCAATCTTCAATGGGGTGCTTTGCTACTCCAGAATCTATGGCAGCTTTGGCTACGGCTGGAGAAATAGCCGTAATGAGGCGAGGGTCTAGAGGTTTAGGTATAAAATAAGACCTTCCAAAGGTTAGATTTCGGTCACTGTACGCTTGATTTACTATTTCAGGCACATTTTGCTTGGCTAAATTAGCAATGGCATGTACCGCAGCTAATTTCATCTCTTCATTGATAGAGTGAGCTCTTACATCTAATGCCCCTCTAAATATGTAAGGAAACCCCAACACATTATTGACCTGATTAGGATGGTCAGAACGTCCCGTAGCCATCACGATGTCATCTCTGAGCGACATGGCTAGTTCGTAATCTATCTCTGGATTAGGATTGGCAAGTGCAAATATAATCGGATTAGGAGCCATACTCTTGACCATATCAGCCTCCACCACATCTGCAATAGACAAGCCTAAAAACATATCTGCACCTTTCATGGCATCTGCAAGGGTATGCAAATCTTTGTCTGTTGCAAACTCTGCCTTGCTTGGATCTAGGTTTTCACGGTCTTTGCGAATGACTCCCTTGCTGTCTAGCATGATGATATTTTCTCTGCTGACTCCTAAAGAAATATATAATTTAATACAAGAATTGGCCGAGGCACCTGCCCCATTGACCACTACTTTAATTTCTTCTATTTTTTTATCTACCAGCTCTAGGGCATTGAGCAGACCAGCACTCGTAATGATAGCTGTGCCATGTTGGTCATCATGCATTACAGGGATATTCATCTCCTTGCGAAGTGTTTCTTCTATCAAAAAACACTCAGGAGCTTTGATGTCTTCAAGGTTGATTCCTCCGAAAGTGGGCTCTAATGATTTTACGATTTTGATAAACTCATGCGGGTCTGAGCAGTCTATTTCTATATCAAAAACATCTATTCCTGCAAATTTTTTGAAGAGTACGCCTTTCCCTTCCATCACTGGTTTAGAGGCTTCTGGGCCTATATTTCCTAACCCTAGTACGGCTGTTCCGTTGGTGATGACAGCTACTAGATTGCCTTTGGCAGTATATTTATAGACATTTTCTTTGTTCTCGAAGATGTCTTTGCAAGGCTCTGCTACTCCAGGGGAGTAAGCAAGGGCTAAATCTAGCTGAGAGCCGAGAGCTTTAGTAGGCACTACCTCTATTTTACCAGGTTTGCCTTGGCTATGATAGTTGAGAGCATCTTCACGTCTGACTTTAATAGACATATTTTATCGTTTTAGGTATTAAAAAATGATTGATTTTAGGTATAATAATACTCTAATTTAAAAATAATTTGTACTACTTATGCAGTAATTTAGAAGTATTTTTAATAAACATGGTAAAGTCCATTATTTGAGGGGGTGAGAAATGTAAATTTTTGAGTGAATAAAATCCTTCATCTCTGTTGGTGTTCCTGTAAAAGACTGCTACTATTGTTGTGTATTGCCTTTCGGCTTGCTGTTAGGAAGACCAACCTTTAATTTAGCAAGAATAAGTAGTCTTTTTTTTATCCCCCACAAAAAAACCCTCTAATACACTATCATATCAGAGGGTTTAGTGAATACTTGCCCAATGTTAGGCGGCTTCGTGCATCCAAGATTTTTTAGTGAGCAAATCTTCTTCTGCTTCCCTATAATCAGGATCTTCTATACAGCAGTCTACAGGACACACTGCAGCACATTGAGGCTCTTCGTGAAAACCCATACACTCTGTGCATTTATCAGAAACAATATAATAAAATTCATCCGATACGGGTTCCATAGGCTCATTGGCAGCTACTACAGTGCCATCACCCATTTCTACTTCTGTTAGGCTTGTGCCATCACCCCATCGCCATTCTACTCCACCTTCATAGATTGCAGTATTGGGACATTCGGGTTCGCAAGCTCCACAATTAATGCACTCATCTGTTATCATGATTGCCATAGTTATTTCCTCCTTTTGTTTTCGTTGAGTACTTTTACAATTAGTAAATCCTACTTACTATTTTTTGTTTTAAATTATTAACAAAAATAAAAAGATTATTTCTCCAAAACATCAGTTATTTTTTAAAAAACTTAGATTAACAACATAGATTATGAACTTAGTACAAAAAATTAATGCTTTTATACAATTGGGTGAAGCACTCAATGATTTTTCACAACCAGAAATGGAGGCGATGTTACGCAAAGCTGAAGTACACAATCGCTGGTTTTCAATACAAAATTTACAAGATTCATTAAAAAGTATTCAAACTCATTTTTTAAATAAAGAAAAACTAGAAGCTTGGGTGGCTCAATATCCTTCTTTACCTTCTCCTCGCCTCAGACCTCACAAGATTGGTGTAGTGATGGCAGGTAATATTCCTTTGGTGGGTTTTCATGATTTCCTAAGTGTGTTGATGAGTGGACATCATCTACTAGCTAAACTTAGCTCTCAAGATGAGGTAATGATGCGAGGTATTGCAGAACTTCTCATCAAAATAGAACCATCATTTGCCTCACAAATAACTTTTGTGGACAGGCTCAATGAGGCTGATGCTTATATGGCAACAGGGAGTGATAATACAGCCCGCTATTTCGAGTTTTACTTTGGTAATAAACCCAATATCATTAGACAAAACCGTCATTCTATTGCTATCTTAAATGGCGGAGAAACAGAAGAAGATTTCAAGAAATTAGGTGAGGATATTTTCATGTATTTTGGTCTAGGCTGTCGTAGTGTAGCCAAAGTGTATATCCCCGAAGGATTTGAGCCTACGAGTCTTTATCCACATTGGGAAGATTGGGCATACTTACATACACATAATAAATATGCTAATAATTATGATTATCACCGAGCCATCTTATCACTCAATCAAGATGATTACTTTGATAATGGCTTCTTGCTTTTGCAAGAAAATAGTAACCTTTCGTCTCCTACTGCCAATCTTTATTATGAGTTTTATGAAGATGATATTGCCCTCAAAATGAAACTTGCTCCTATTAAAGAAAAAATTCAGGTGATTGTAAGCCAAGAAGGCCATTATCCTGGCAGTATTCCTTTTGGGAAAGCACAATCACCCGAACTCTGGGATTATGCAGATGGAGTGGATACCATGCGTTTTTTATTGGCTCTTTGAGTTTGGTTTTGTTATGTAAACTGAAGTTTACCCTACTATCTTAAATACTCGCTCAAAGTAACTTCCTAGTTCTTCTACTACTTCTTGTGAATCAGTTTCCAATGGAATACCTGCCAAGACGTGAGCAAGGCGTTTTTTGTATTCTAGCTGCATCATACGGGCTATCTGCACTCGCTGAGCTTGGGGTGAGCCTGCCCCATGCAAGCTTTCTGTAAGATAGCCTACGGCATTGCGTCCTAAGGTCATATTTTCTATAAGACGAAGTACACGCATACGGCTTTCAGTAGGTACGTCTGCTTTCCCTTGCAGGTATTTTTTTACCAATTTACCTATTTCTGGATGGTTTAAATCTTGCTCAGAAGGCATCGTAGCGACCATTCCACCAGCCAAATCTTGTGCAAGGCGACCTATCTCATAAGGCATCTTGGTTACATGGTGCTTGCAGGTATTTGAGAGCATAGAATCACACAAAAAACAGCCTGACTTGGTGGCATATCCCTGGTAAGAAGAAGCAATCCCTGTGGCATACACTGTCTCATTGAGGTGAGTCATTTCCACTAGTTTATCTTTGATATGTGAGGCTTTTTGTACGCCATTCATCTCTGCTATGGAGGCAGCCGCTCCGATTACTACATCTCCTACACCACTTTTGCAGACATAACTACGGCGGTGATATGCTGTAAATCTATCTACAAGCATCGAAGCAAAATCATATTCTCCATCCATAAAAATCCATTCATTGGGAATAAAAGCATCTTCAAAAATCACCATTGCTTCTTGCCCTGCATAGGTAGCATTGCCTACATCTATAGTACCTTCTTCAAGGCTACGTGTATCACAAGACTGTCTGCCATAGATATAAGTTATCCCTTCGGCATCTACTGGAATAGCCCCTACGATGGCATAATCTTTATCTTCTGCTCCTAAACGCATAGTGGGCATCACTAGCATATAATGTGAGTTGATACAGCCTGTTTGATGTGCTTTTGCACCCGTGATATAGACACCTTCTGGGGTGCGGCGAGTGATATGCACAAACATATCTGGGTCTGCTTGCTGATGTGGTGCTTGGCTACGGTCTCCTTTTACATCGGTCATTGCTCCACCTATCACACAGTTTTGCTCATGCATAGATTTCAAAAAACCTAGAAAACGCTGATGATAGTCTGTGCCATGGGTTTCGTCTATTTCATAAGTAACCGAATGAAGGGAGTTGATGGCATCCATCCCTACACAGCGTTGAAAACAAGTGCCTGTAATTTGCCCTAGTTTTCGTTGCATTTTGTTTTGCATCACAAGGTCATTGGTGCTTTGGCAAAAGTGTAAAAATCGGCTAATTCGCTCGCCTGTGAGTGTAGAGATGACGGTAGCCAGCTCAGGTTCATCTTCGGCAAGTTGGTAAGTGGCTGCCATGGCATTGATAGAAGGCATCACAATGGGGTGAGTCGTAAAATCTTCTACCTTCTCACCCATTAGATAAATGGTGAGATTACGCCCTTTGATGGACTCTCTGTAGGCTTCGGCGGTATTTATTCTTTCTATTGTTAAATTCATAATTCTGATATTTGAGATAATTATTTGAGTATGCAAAATAGTAAAAAATTGTTGAATCATAGAAATAAATAAAGATGTAAGAATTTCGAGAAATCTTATACAAACAGATAATATTTCATAGGAATCCAATAAAAAAACCAGCTATCATTGTAAAATCACATTATTTTTTGTTTTTTTTGTAGCAATAACCGCAAAAAACATTTAAAACCATGATTTCAAAGGAAAAAGCATCGAGCCTCATACGCAAGAGTAATTATATAAGTAGAGATTTAAGTTGGCTAAAGTTTAATTTAAGAGTATTAGACCAAGCTCAAGACCCACGGAGATCTATTTTTGACCAGTTAAAGTTCTTGGCAATCACTGCTTCTAACTTAGATGAATTTTTTATGATTAGAATAGGAAGTCTCTATAACTACCTAGACTATGGCAAAGAACGAACTGACTACTCAGGCTTGCGTGAAAAGCCTTTTAGAATTATGCTTTTGAGGGAATCTCATTATTTCTTTCAGTTACAAAATCGCCTTTTTAGTGAGACAATGTGGCCCAAATTCAAAGAAAATGATTTTGTGATTTCTTATATAAAAGACTTGAATACAGAACATCAGGAAGAAGTAGCGGATTATTTTTTAAAAACTATCTTCCCGATGCTTACTCCGATGGCGTATGACAACTATCGCACTTTCCCTATTTTGATGAATAAAACGCTGATTTTTGGAGTAATCACAAAATCGCTCAACAAGGGTAAAGAAGCACATAAACTCTCTTTTGTCCAGATTCCTCAAAACTTACCTCGCTTCTACGAAATAGACCTAGAAGATGAAATTCATTTTATTCCTATTGAAGAAATCATCCGTTGGAAACTTCATAAACTTTACAGAAATGTAGAGATTACCTCTACTTCGCTTTTTAGGATTACACGCAATGGCGACATTACGGTAGAAGAAAGTGATGATATGGAAGATGACTTCATAGATGAAATCAAAAGTAATCTCAAAAGTCGTAAAACGGGGCGTGTCGTAAGGATAGAGGTAGAGACCAACTACTCCGAAGATATGATGGATATTCTCAAAGAAAAGTGGCTTTTGGATGAAGATAATGTGTTTGTGGCCGATAAGTTAATGGATTTCACGGGCTTATTTCAAATTGCAAGTCATCCAGAATTTAGTGATTTGGTAGTAAAAACACCCCTTCCTCAGCAGCCCTTTGGCTTGGCAAAAGGTCAAGAAAATCCTCTTGAATACCTCAAGCAAAAGGATATTCTTTTGCATCACCCTTATAACTCTATTGAGCCATTGCTCCAACTCTTAGAAGAAGCTGCCGAAGACCCCAATGTACTTTCTATTAAAATGACTATTTATCGCCTTGCACGTAACTCTCGTGTGAGTAATGCACTCGTCAAAGCCGCAGAAAATGGTAAAAATGTCTCCGCTCTTTTTGAGCTCAAGGCTCGCTTTGATGAAGAAAATAATATCAGAGAAGCCGAACGCCTCCAAAAAGCAGGTTGCTTTGTGATACATGGCATCAGTAGCTATAAAACACATACCAAACTACTACTTATCGTCCGTAAAGAACCTCAAGGCGTAGTACGTTATGCACATCTTTCTAGTGGAAATTACAATGAAAGTACAGCTCGTCTTTACACAGACATAGGGCTTCTCACCACCAATGAAGTATATTGTCAAGATATTTCTGAGTTTTTTAATGCTATTACAGGGCATTCTCAGCCTGCTTTTTATCAGCGGCTGATTACTGCTCCTAAAGATATGCGTAATACGCTCGTTAATTTAGTACAGCGTGAGGCAGACAATGCTACAAAGGGTCTCAAAAGTGGGATTGTGATTAAGATTAACTCTCTAGAAGATCGTATTTTGATAGATGAACTCTATGCTGCTTCACAAGCAGGCGTGAAGATTCATCTGATAGTCAGAGGAATCTGTTGTCTGCGTCCTCGCCGTAAAGAGCTGAGTGAAAATATCACTGTTCGTTCTATTGTAGGTGATTTCTTAGAGCATTCTCGTATTTTTTATTTTCAGAATGAAGATGCCCCTAAAATCTATGCAGGAAGTGCTGATGCCATGGTGCGTAGCTTTGATAGACGCATAGAATCTCTTTTTGAGATAGTAGATAAGCCTTTACGCCATCAAGTGATTACTATTTTGGATTATAATCTGCGTGATAATGTAAACAGCTACTTAATGCAAGAGAATGGCACATATCTCAAGATAAAACCTAAGAAAGGACAAGAGCCTTTTAATATTCACCACGAATTTTTTAATCTGTATGAAAAAGGTGAGATTGCATCGGTAGAAGGCTTGATATTTAAAAAATTAGATGCTTTTGTTGGGCAAGAAAAAACGCCTATTGTGACGGAAGAAGATTTATTAAATTTACCTAAGTAAAGAAACATTTTCTTTCAAAACTAGGTAAGTTTTATTCCGAAAACACTAATACATCTCTTGGATATTTCTTAACCCAAGCCCACATAATTTTCTGAATATCTTTATTATCTTTATAGCGTTTGATGTACATTTTGGCATCTTCTATGGTCTGAATAGTGCTTTGTTCATCAACATAGCCCCAACCAAGGTAACGTCCATTCTCGACACAAACCATTGATTTTTCACCAGCTCCACGACCTGCTGTAATAATCATAAAACTCTTTCGTGCAAACTGATTAAAGGTATCCAAGGCCTGTAAAAATCGCTCATTATATCTCTCTGGGGTTTCTTCTTCTATACAAGCACCCTTGCACTGCTTAATCTGATACGCAAAACAAGCACTTTTACTTTCATAGAGATTGCATAACTTCATGCACAGCTCAAACTGTTCTACTTTTCTTCGCAATGCTTCTCTTGCACTTTGAGCATTGGCAGCAAGATAAAGTGCAGGTTTGGTTTGAGTTTTAGTACGCTCCACAAAAAACTGATAATAACCTTTTCGGTCTTTTTTCATAAAGATACCATAGTGAAAATGACTTCTCCGCTGTGATTTGTTGAATAAGGGTTTGTGTGTTTTTATTTCATCTGACTCAAAAAGCAGGGCTATCAACTCACTGCCTGTGATTTCATAGCCAATGTCCGCTACTCTGTTTTTGACTTCTATGGTTTTTCGGTTATTGAGGTTGATGGAAAAATGGCTTGCAACACGGTTTTTGATGTTTTTGCTTTTGCCTACATAGATAATCGTGCCTGTTTCATCATAAAAGTAATAGACTCCAGTAGCTTCTGGAAGCTGCTCAAAGGTTTCATAATTCATCTTAGGAGGAAGTGTCTTGACCTTGATTTCGTGGTCAATGATATGTTTTTCGGCTTTCTTCTCATTATGTGCCAATAGCAATTCTAAAAGCGAAACAGTGGCTTGTGCATCACCTTCTGCACGGTGTCTTTTTTCATTGGGAATCTCGAAATGCTTACAAAGATTACCCAGAGAGTAAGAAGGCAAATGTGGGAAAATCTTACGGCTCAGTCGTACCGTGCAGAGCGTTTTACGCTGATAATTAAACCCTAAATTTTTAAATTCATTCTTAATGAAAGTATAATCAAAGTGTGCATTATGAGCCACAAAAACCATCCCTTCTGTGATTTCTACTATCTGCTTTGCTACTTCATAAAATTTAGGAGCTTCCTCTAACATTCCGTTAGTGATACCTGTCAGTTGTGTGATAAAATCTGGCAAATATCGCTCAGGATTGATAAGAGAATGAAAAGTATTGACCACTTCTTCTCCATTATGTATATAAATGGCTACTTCTGTAATTCTATCTTCTGTGATACGAAGCCCAGTAGTTTCTATATCTATAATTGCATACATCTTTTTGAATTTTGCCAAAGATATAAACAAAATTGCTAACTGTAATTAGAAATTAGCAGGAATTGAATATTTTTTGAGCGATAATAGAAGAGTTTGATTACAAAAAATCGTTATTAGAGTTGCTACTTATTGACAATGAGTAATTTATGCTTTGTGTTTGTATAAGTTTTCAAATATATATAAGAATATGGAATCAAGAAACAGTATTTTTCATAATGTAAAAGATGATAGACAATTTAGGGCAAGTACAGGTTTATCAAAAGAAGAGTTTAAGAAATTAAGCGAGAGATTTGCTCAATTTTACAAGCCTAAAGTTCATCAAGTAACTGAGAATTATACAATTGAGAGAACTGTTCAAAATCCATCAGAAGGGCTTTTTTTCATTTTATATTATAAAAAGAATTATCCAACTTTTGATATACTTGGGCTTTGTTTTGGGTTTTCAAATAAGACAGTTCACGATTATGTGAAATTATTTAAAGGGATTCTACACCAATGTTTATCTTCAGAAGAAATGTTACCTAAAAGAATATTTACAGATGAAAAAGAAATGGAAGAGTTCTTTGGGTTATAAGATGAATTACTCATAGATGCTACTGAAAGACCAACACAACATCCTAAAAATGAGGAACTTCAAAAGGAAAGATATAATGGGAAAAAAAAGTCCATACTTTCAAGAATACAGTAATTAGCGGTAAAAATCAATGGATTTATTTTTTAGGTAAAACAATATCAGGAGGAAAAACTCATGACTTCAAGTTGCTAAAAGAAGAGTTTGAATAAGGAAGGAATTGGTTTAAGAATTTTAAAGTTTGGTTAGATTTAGGTTATCAAGGATTTGCAGATATTTATGAAAGTAAACAGCTATCCATTCCAATAAAGAAACCTCGTAAGAGAAAAAAAATCTTAATCCAAGTTTAACAGACAAACAAAAAAAACACAATAAAGAAGTGAGTAAAGTTAGAATATTTGTTGAGAATGCAATTGGAAGAATAAAGAAATATAATATTTTAAATTATAAATTTAGAAATAGAACTGCTCATTTTAAAGACGAAATAATTGGACTTTGCGCAGGTTTAGCAAATTTTAAATAAAGCTAAAAAACCTAAATCATTGATTATTATATAGGTAACAGTTCTAATGATTTGATGGGTTGGGATTATCTGAAATTTGGTGTAAATTTATGACGGTTTATAACAATTGGGTCGCTTTAAAACGATTGGGTCACTTCAAGCGACCCAATCGTTAAAGTAAAAAACTTAAATCATTGATTATCATATAAGTAATAGTTCTAGTGATTTGATGGGTTGGGATTATCTGAAATTTGGTGTAAATTTATGACGGTTTATAACAATTGTGTCGCTCTAAAAC
>JBBRUH010000038.1:0-18848 GCA_038248005.1 Cytophagales bacterium
TTTAGTAGCTTGCAAAAATGATTTAGAGTCTCCCTCTCTCGCAGTATCTAATAGCATAAAATTTCCTTGAAAATCTTGTGCAGTCTGCACCATAGAGAATTTCGTGATAAAATCAATATATTCTAAAGTACGCATAAAACTTAATATATCTGAGGTATTTATCTTGCCTCCTAGCTCTATGGTCTTACCGCTTTGAAGCATTCCTTGCTTGAGGTATCGGTTAATGTCTTCACTTAGTTTTTGTAGATAAAGCCCATAGTTATAACCTGTGGAGAGTTGAACTGCACAGATAATCTTAACACGCTCATAAGCAGGGTTACGTACTTCTAGCTTTACAAATGGTGAGATATAGTGTTGGATATATGTTTTTATCTCATAAAGTTGCTCTCTGCTCACTTGTGGATTTATTATTTTCTTATCCTCTAGATAAGGCGTAACTACTATCAACACACTCCCTGATTGATGTATCTGGGTGCTGCTCATATTAGATAAACAAGTAGCTTTTTGAATGTGGGGAAACTTTTCTAAAATCAATCTTTCATAATCCCACGCAGTGATAGCCCTTTGTTTATGCCTTAGTCTTTCGCTCAATCGTGTATAAAATTCCTTACTATTTTCTTGTGGTCTTCCTCTAAAAGAATCTAATGGTTGTATCGTATTCTGAATACCAGGTAAGTTATTTACTGACCGTGTGATAGTGAAGGCAGGCAAAGGGTTTAGCAAATGAGTACCTTCTTCATCCAGATTTATGAGTGTAGCTTTCATTACTTGGGTGCAGAGTCCAGAGAGTTGAGAAGCATTTTCTACGTTTTGTAATGCTGCTATTCTTAACCAAAAAAGCTCTCTATCTAAGATAGTATTTCCTTTTTTAATCTCACGAGGAAGCTCTATTTCTATAATGCCTGTTTTTACAAAACCTAAAGTCTCATCCAAAAGGATTTTAGATTCTGACAGTGTCACCCATTGGTCATTGACAAGGTAGCTCCATTCTATCAAAGGAGGTCTCTCTTCGGATGAGTTAGAAAAACCCTTACTCATCTCAAATAGCAAGGTAATGATTTCAGGTGGATTAAGATTTTTTAATCCTATCAGCAATGCTCCTTGATAATGAAAATCTGGCAAAATACGTGTCTGTGCATATATTTGATTAGGATATACTAGATTATCACCAAATGGATAAATATGAAAAAAATGTCCCCTTTGGTGAGCAGGGTCTTGCGGTGCATTGCCTGTAAGTGAAATCACCGAAGAAGAAGAATAGTCTATCGAAATAGATTTTATTTGAGGAGTATAAGGTTGATTAGGGAGGGGTTTAGGCTGTTTTTTAGCAAATCCCCGTCTTGCACTATCAAATATTCC
Source organism: Cytophagales bacterium (assembly GCA_038248005.1). Classification (GTDB taxonomy): domain Bacteria; phylum Bacteroidota; class Bacteroidia; order Cytophagales; family Microscillaceae; genus JAABSX01. The sequence goes on from JBBRUH010000038.1 coordinate 1,360, forward strand.
TGATTTTGCATTTTGAGTAACTATCTCAGAAAGCACCGAAGGATAGATAGAATGCCCAAAAGCAACCCCTGGCCCATCCAATTCTATTTTAATAAAGCCTCTCTGTGCGAGATTAGAATAAGGAGTTTTTTTCTGCACTTCAGAGTAATTATGGGGAAGCTGAAGCTTGATGATGTCTATGTTTTTGAATTGTGTATAAGGAGAAAGTGATGCATTGGGCCGTATGGTATCTTGACTTACATTGCCATTAAATCCATTATTTTGGGTTCGAAATAGTTTAAAACTTTGTTGGTCTCTGGTTTGGCTTGGCTTCCATCTTCCTCCATCTAAGATAGAAAGTTTTACTTCAAAAGATGTATTATCTATCTCTGCATCATAATCTTCATAATAATCTAAAAAACCACTGCTATTACGAGGAAGGTTAAACCACTCTATGTTAACAGCCAAATCAGTCAAAGACTTTTGAAAAATCTCATGTGAACCAATCACAAGGTAAGAGCCTACATGTGGGATAGCTCCAAAAGGCATAAAAGGGTTAGTAGCATCTAGCAGCCCAATATCACTATACAATCCTATTCCTTTAAATTCTTTGGAGTGGGTATCTATCATAATTTGTTGAAGCTCTAGGTCTTGCATCAGAGAATAAGGATAGATATATGAATTACTATTAAGCAATACTTTAAGAATAGGAAAGGGAGTTTCATAAGTACCTTGGTGAATCGTATTATTATAAGAGCTCCAAGAAGGCTCATTCGAATTAATATCAAATCGGATATTGAGTGCATTAAATCCCTCACTGTTTTCAGGATACCTTTGTTGGGTTATTACATATTTTTTGATTGAATGCCATCCTTTTGGCATCGTGATTTCTAAGTAAAATGCCTCTAAAAAACTTTTAATAAATACTTCTTGAAGGCTATCATCTGTCAAAAATTGTATATCCTGAAGATACTGTGCAAGGTTTTGATATGACTCTGTTTCAAACACAAAAGTAAGTGAAATCTCCCTATCTCCTTCAGATAAAAAGAAAGAAGGAGAAGCTACTGCAAAGCCAATCTCTGCATTCTGCATAGTATGCTCATACATGCTCTTATCACTTTGTTTTTCACCAAAAATAGCATAAGACTTCTTTTCTTGCTTTTCGGGGTTGGGTAGTATATCTTTAATAGACAACTCACTAGATAATGTATTGGTAATTAGTTTTTTATTTCGTCCTCTAATGCTTAAAGTAGAGCTTTCTAAAAACATAGTATATAACCGTGCAATCTGTGCTTGATTGATGAGTAAATCTTTTTCTACGGCATAGAGAATATTTTCACCATTGGGATACTCTCCTCCTATAAATGGAGTCTTGTCTTTTATCCAAGCATGTGTAGCATTATCATTGGTATCAAAACTTAGATACACTTGATCAAATACAGGTGGTTTAAAATCTTCTTGGAGTACTGTACGATAGTAAAACTCTAGATAACGTCTTGATAAATCATTAATATGATCTTGTGAATTTTTGAATAGCTTTAAAAAAGAAATAAGGAGGGCTACTTCTGGATAATGACTGTCATTTTTGAGTGATTGTGTAAGATAATTATCTGATTGGCTTTTAAGAAAAACCAAGCTTTCATAGAAACTTTGGAAGATTTTTTCTAAATCAAAAATCAAATATTGTACTTTCTCAGATTCAGTCTCTCCCTCTAAGTTGATTTCTTGCTTAGAAGTTTTATGGAGTTCCCAAGAGATATTGAATTTTGAGTAATCTAACATCTGATAGGGCTGGTCAGTCCATATTTTTTGCACTTTTTGTTCTAATGCTTTCAGTTGAATCAATGAAGCCCCTAATTTGGTATTAATGGCATTTAAAATCTCATCTCTTACACGGAGTTGTATATTGGCAAACATCTCTATGTGCTTAAACTTCATAAACCAGCTATCAAACATTTGGGCTAGTTGATAAATCTCATTAAAGCATTTTTGAAGATAAAATATTTTCTTTTGGGGTCTATTAAATATAGTAGCTTTCTCCGCATATATTCTAAATCGTGCTTCTATTTCGCTGGGGATAATTTGTTTGATGCTAGACAGAATGACCGTTTCATCATTGATAAAATCTGACCAGTCTCCTTCAGGCTCATTCTCTAGGTTATAAAATTTAATCAGTTTAGAAAATCCATATACAAAGCGGAGTAAATCTTCAAAAGAGCGTTCGTCGATTTTGACATAGTCAAAATCGAGTGCTTCTAAGAAGCGACCTTCTTGACTTACACTGTGTTTTGTGAGTTTACTAAAATCTTTAATTTCCATGATTTTCTTTAGGTACTTTTTATTCTTCTATTAGATTTTACTCAAAATTTTGGTTGCGTGTCAGATTAGTGCCTTCTAAGATATAATAAGGATATACCATATTGCTTCGTGTATTGCTTGTCTTGATGGTATATTGAATATTTATCATTAGTTTACCATCAAGCATATCATCAGTAGATATATCAATGCTATCAACATCTATCCTTGGCTCATAGTATTTGACTGCTCGCTCAATCATTCTCTGCAAAAATGTAAGGTTAGTTGTATTGATATTATCAAAAATCAAGGCATTGGTATCACAGCCATACTCAGGAAGCATCACACGCTCACCTGGGCGAGTAGAGAGCAATATAAAAAGACTTTCCTTAATGTCTTTGTCTTCTGAGACCATCTCTACACTTTTGGTTTTTTTATCAAAGGTGGGAGGGAATCCCCATCCAATGCCTAAAAATGTTTTTTTATGTTGCATCTGTAAATTTATTAGTTATTTTTAATTTCTAAAAATTAATCACTAAGAATATTTTTTTAAATCAGCGGACTTTCCTTACCCTCCTATCATCACAGTAGGTGCACCTAATATGATAGTGCCTCCGTGTGCACAGCTATCACCCATCCGTGCGGCAGGTTTTCCTCCTATCATTACTGTAGCAGAGCCTTTAATAATAGTATCAGGAGGGCCTACACAAACAGCCATATCCCCTAATACTGCTGCAGGCAGGCCTCCAATCATTACTGTGGGTGCTCCTGGACCTGTAATAGGCCCTCCTACATGGGGTACTGGACCTGTGGTCATAGGGCATACATGCATATCTGTAAGTCTTGCGGCTGGGGGCATATTTAATAAGTTTAATTGTGAAAATATATTATTAGTTAATCATAACAATACCACCTTTAATGGTAGTTTGTGCAGAGCCCTTTAATTCTGCCATTGCTCCTTCGGCAGCGAACCCAGCACTTCCTTTTAGTTTTACATTGATACCCTCTCCTGATAAATCACCACCAGAAGATTTTACATCAATCTTATCCGTTGCTTCTATGCTTATTTTGCCTGTTGCTTTGATAATAATGTCTTTTGGGCTTTCAAGATTGATTCCTGCATCACCCATCACCATTTTGTTGCCATTCAAATCTTCAATGGTGATAGATTTTGCATCATCGTCCATGACAATCTTATTTCCACCAGGAGTCTCCAGGGTTATGATTTTTTTCTCTTCTTCAAAATGGAGTTTTAATTTACTTTTAGTAATAATGGCTTTTTCATTATTTTTATCATTAGGCTCAAGAGGGCTTTTATTTTTTTTACTAAATACACTTCCTATTATGATAGGGTTTTGAGGGTCATTATTCAGAAAACCTATAATCACTTCGTCATTAACCTCTGGATAGAAAAAAATACCTGCATCACCTGACCCATACAAGCTAGACATACGTGCCCATATTGGGAAACTATCTTTGTCTAATACTGGCAATTTTACCTGCACTCGATAAGACCCTTCTGGGTCTTCGTGTATTTTAGTAACCACGCCTACGGTTAAGCCCTGCATGGCGGGTGTGTAGCCACTTGCTTGGGGAGCATTAATTCTTTCAAAAGTTTCTGCATGCCACTCATCACTCATTCCTATTTTCGCAATAGTTTTCCAGTCACCTTCTTCTAAAGTATGTTTGACACCCTCTATAAATATTTTACCATTAAATCTATCACTCAGTCCTTTTAACTCGAGCATATCTCCTGGTATTACATTATCTACTCCTCTGAAAGTAACACTGCCTTGAATCATGGCCATTTTACTTTTGGTAAGCTTGGCGGTTGCCCAGGTCTTAAGGAGACCTTGTGTTGCATTAGCAGGACTTTGAATAACATAATCATCTAAGCCTATCACAGCTGCTAATTTGCTAGAAGTAAAGTTACCAGCCAAAGTACCAGAATTGACTACTCCAGTAGCTTTGATAATTTTTTGATTTTCAGAATCCCAACCAATAGCTGTTGCTTTTTTATATTGGTTTCGGGCATCTACTTCTGCATCTATTTCAAATAGGGTAATGCCGTATTCTATTTCATATTTTGGAGCAGCTGAGAAGTCAGGTTTTTTGATGATTAATTTCCCTTTATCCACACAGACTACTAATCCATTGATATCTGCACGCATCAATACAAAATCCCAGTCTGTGGCATAGTGTTGTAAGAGTTGTTCGTGTTCATCGGTGGTCGTTTCTACATCTTTTTGTAGTCCATGAGCCTGAATGATTTGGCTGAGGATATCACTGTCTTTTTTCTTGAGATATATTTCGTTTTTACGCCCTATGGTCATTTTAACGGCTTTATCCCTACACTCCACTATAAGATATGATCCACCACTCTCACTTATTTTGATGGCATGTCTAGTAATAATTCCTTTAAAAATTGTTTTATTTTTGCTTTCATAACCCATTTTGATTTCTATTTCTTTTCCTGGTTCAAAATTAGCCGAATTTCCTGCCTCAAATGAATTTTCTTCTGCACTTCCTCCATCCCTTAGTTTGATTTGTGCATAAGGAATTCGATTTAGTCCTAAGTTCACTTCTATTGAGATAACTTCTAATATATTAGGTATCTCTGCTCCGTCTATGATAATAGAAAAAGTTACAAGTGAAGTATTATTTAATAATAATGAGTTAGCCATTGTATTTATTTAGCAATAGGTGGAAATAATAGTTCTGTACCAGGTATTAAATATCTAAAATTAACTAAACCATTGGTCTGTGCTATCTGTAAGTATAAACTGCTATCTCCATACATCTTTTGACAAAGTAATGGCAGAGTATCTCCTGATTTTACAGTGATGATATGTGTCAGATCTGGTGATTGCCTACTGGCAGCATTTTGATCTTGGGGTTTTATGTAACTAATAAAAGAAGTAGATAGCTTAGCCCGGAGAGGTTTGCCATCAGGAGAAAACATGGTGTAATCTATTGATAATGACTGAAGACGACATTCAAAGCTAAATTTCCCCCACTTCAATAATACTACTGGTGGTTCGTGTTTGCCTTTTTGGTATTCATAGGTTACGGATTTAAACTTATCTATTTGCTCATTAACTGGCTTTGCCTTTGGGTCTATGACTCCTGTGCCATCTAAATATAAATCAAAACCTAATGTCTCTGGTTCTGTTCTAACATATTTGGGTTGTACTCCATCATTTCCTTGTGCTGATTCCTCATCAAAACTAACAGTGAAACTATGATTAATAGAAGCTGGATTAATCATCGCTTTAAAACTATTAGAGTCATTACCTCCAATAGAAGGGCTAATGATTAGTTTTTTTAATTCTTGTGTAGTAGTGCTAGGTAACATATTGTAAAATAGATGAAAAAATTATGAACCAAATCTTCTAGGAAAACAGTTTTCAAGTTTTAGAATATCCTTATCTCTCTCTTTGCTTATCTAACAAGTCTTTCATTTTTCCTAAGCACTCTTTTATAATTTCTTTTTTGAGATTTTGCAGTGCTTTTTTGTCTATGGTATTTTTGGTAGTAGAGTTATGAAAAGACTCTTGGATATTTACTTTTACAATCAGTTCTTTAATCTCAATCGGCATACTTTTTTTAGTTTATTGATAGGTTTCTAATATTAAAAACTCGGTAGTGAAGGCACATCAAGCATAGAAGAAGCTGCGGCTATTGCCATAGTTGCTGGTGCTGCTACTCTCTCAAAGCGTTGATAGGCTATCTCAATATTTTCTATTAGTAATTGATTGCTTTCAGCATTAAATCCTGATACTTCATATTTCACAGGATAGGCTTTTTCAAACTTCCAAATCATTATAGGCAGATGTTGCTCATTTAATAATGATAAAACCACAATCTTAGTCTTAATCGGAAACTTAGCATTTGTAAGACAATCCTCACACCACATATTAAGCACCGAAGGCCTGGTTACTGCTCCTCTCTTAAGGACAAGGTTAGGATATCCCACTCGCTTAGGGAGTTTATATGTAAATCTGTTTTCTCCTCCTTCTTCTACATCTTCGGTCTGCATCGTGGCAGTCAAGCCTGATACCTCTTGAAAACCTGCTTCTGACATTGCTTTTGCACCTGCCATGAGCATTTTTACAGGGTCAAGGGGCTGACCTGATAAATCATCTATCACCCTTACATCAAAATGAAATGATACATGAGGATAAGGAAACATAAGATTTTGTATTAAATCCATAGAGAAAAGAGAGTATGTTTTGAAATTTATACAAATGTGATATGAGGAAACCAAAATAGAGATTTATCAAAAATAAATATCCATTTTGGTTACTAACAAGATAAATGATAAGAATTATCCTACGGATTCTAAGGTAATGCCTTCGTGAGCAAGCTCTAGAGTTTCTACAGCGATTGCATTATTTTCACCATTCAGATCTGGTCCTGAGATTTTGATTGGATACGCATTCACAATCGTCCAGCTCATCACTGGGTTATGCTCTTCATCCAATAAGTTAATGACGATATCCTCACGCCTTTCAGGGTTAGACTGTACATCTTGATACCAGGTATAAAAGTCAACATCTCCTCTAAACATTCCTTTTTTGATAGTGATGTTTTCGAAGGATTTTAGCCCAGGCACTTTTTGTTTAATAAAAGTAGGGTCATTGCCCGCTCTGTATTCTATAAATTCAGTGCTAAGGCTTAGGCCTGTTACTTCTTGAGCACTTATCTCGGTTCCGCCCCACTCTACTGTAAAGTGAAAGGAGGTTAAAGCCCAATCTCTAGGTTCTGCCATAATAATAGTAGTTTATAAGTTAAATAATATTTTTTTGAATTTTAAATATTAAGATTCCTGCATTTTTTGTTGGAAAGTAATCACAATAAATTCAGCAGGACGAGAGACAGCTACTTTGACAGTGATGCGCATAACACCATCTAGAATGTCATTAGGAGTCATCGTAGAGCCGAGACCTATTAGTACTTCATAAGCATCACCTGGAGTAAGACCCACTAAACCACCTTGCGTCCAGAGATTGCTTAAGAAAGATGAAATCATGCTTCTGATAAGCACCCAAGTACTAGAAGTATTAGGCTCAAATACATAGGCTTTGGCTGCAAACTTGATAGACTGCTCTATGTAAATCATCGTGCGACGAACGTTAATATAACGCCAATCTTGGCTATTACCATCCATTGTACGAGCACCCCAGATTACTGGGCCTTCACCTGTAAATGTACGAATAGCATTGACTGATTTACCAGTTACGGTGATGTTGAGGTCTTCTTGATCTTCGTGGGTAAGCTTCACAGTAGGTGTAATTACACTATTAAAGCCTACATTGGCTGGTGCTTTCCATACACCTCTAGAGCTGTCAATAGCCGAATAAACGCCTGCCATTCCTGCTGCAGGAGGTAAGATATTCATTTGCATTTTCACTCTATCCAAGATAGTCTTGAAAGCAGGGCTAATCGTTTTTAAGGTTTGATTAAGGCTTTCAGATGGGCTATCTTTCAGTTTTGCTACTTCTATTTTGATTTCTTCACTTCTCTTAGCATCATTGGTCGTCTCGGTTGCTTCTTTGGTGAGCAGCTCTGCAAGTTTATTGGTATTAGCGATATTATGAAAGCTTACTTCTTCATTTTGTACTATAGAAGTATATACCCAAGGGTAATATGCTGCCACAAAATCAAGGTTGTTATTTCCAATTCCTTCTCTGAACTGTGTGATAACATCTTTCTCATCATACGTTCTGGCTTCATAGCCATCATAGATATCTACAATCGCAAAGCGATCACGCATTTTAAAACCACAATGCATCACCATTGCTTGCTGTAGTGCATAGCAATCAGCTTTTTCGAGCATGACAGCTTCTGGAATAACAAGCATAGTAGGCTCATCTTCTAGCACAAGTGCAGCAATTCCATCTTCTAAAGCTTTTTTAGAGATAGCATTAGGCTTAGGTGCGGGTGCAGAAGGAGTTGGCTCTGACTTTGCCTTAGGGTCTTTGGGTTCAGAAGAGGCAGGGGCTACTTTACTAGGTGCAAAATAACTTCCTGCTGATACCACATAGCAAGTTCCTCCTCCATTGGCGAAGAACAGACGGATGCTATCAAAAAGAATAAAACGTGAGTTGCTTGATGGAGTTACTTGGTATGTCTTTCCATCTATCTCAAAATCATAAGAAGGCACATTGCTTACTTCTTTGATATCGAAAGTTGGAGAAAAACCTCCTCCAAATATACTTTGAAAATCAGTAAGTGAGCCGATACGTACGGGCTTGTTAATAAGAGATTGACCATTTCGAGTTACTTTCTCAGTATAGCCTACAAATGCTGGGACAGCAGTAGGTACTGCGGCTACGGAATTTGGGAAAGCGTTTTTCTCCTCGATATAGACTCCGGGAGTTGCTAATTTAATTGCCATAAATACTTAATTAGTTAAAGGTAAACATATATTTCAGAATAAATTTTTGAAGACACATCACGACTTACGGGGCGGATGGCATTGGCTCTTGCTAAGGGTAAACGCTGAACCATCCGCTTATTTTTTTTTCCTTTGTTGTCTTTATTTTGAATTAATTGAAACTCATATTGCCCAGCCTGCTGTATGGGCAGTGTCTGTGATGATTCAAAGAGATAGGCTGCTTGTCCATTTGGGAGCTGTGCAGTAGAGGGTCCCTTGAAGTCAATCTTTGTTTTTCCAGTGTCTATGCTTAAATCTTCTAAGCTATTTTCATACTTGGGTACTATGAAATACTTCCAGTAAGTCTGTCGTGATTCAAACTGTATCTCAAATCGCCACGGTGAAAATATCTCTTGATTTCGTATTTTTGAAAGTAAGGTTTTACTGAGTTTGTTTTGGAAATCAATCTCTACCAAAGCAAGTGGCATCTGAGCAAACTCTTTGACAAGGTACACAAATTTTTCTATTTCTTTGCTATTTTCTGATAAACTATATAATCCAAAAGGAAAATTTTGCATTGAAAGAATTGATTTTTCATTTTCAGCAAGTGTCTTCTTCCAGATTTCCTCTCCTTTATTATTTTTAAGTGAAAGTTCTATGCTCTTTTTTTGGTTGTTTTGATAGCTTGAGCTTTCCCCTCTATAAGTATAAAAATCGTTGGCACTCACTCCATCTTGTTGGCTAAGATATTTCTCTTCTCCTTTATTGGTAAAGTAAAGAACCTTACCAACCCCTTCAGAAGGTATTTCCGTGATATTAATAAAATAAGGCTCGTGTGAATAGAGTAAAAACTGAAGTGATAAATACGTGTTTTCAGTAAAGTACTTTTCTACCCGTTCTATTTTTCCTACATCATATAAGATATGAAACTGTCCATCACTTAACTTACCCATCATGCCCATTTTTTGTAGAATGGTCTGTGTCTGAGAAGTAGGTTTAAGCTGAAAACCTCCTCCGCTATCATCTTTATAATAATGATGCTTTGTCTTAATGCTCAGTAATGTATGGTATTGAAAGAGTAATTCAAGCATTTCAGTTTTATGTGTTTGTTATTTAATGAATCCTTTTATTGCAAATTATAATTAATAAAATCTAAATATACATACAAATAGATATAAATATAAATAAATATTACTAAAAAGCTTTGAACAAGTAACTTTTTAATACTCTTGTATTTATCCATTCTGACCTAAGCCACTAAACGGAATTGGAAATTCGGCAGCAATGCCTTCTTGAATCGTAATCATACGTACTTTATAGAGTACTGAGGGTACATATTTACCACCAAGCATACTCCATATATAGTTGAGACTTTGCATATCTTGATTGACAAACTCAAAGATGAGTTTATCAATAGCTGGATCAAGGCTAGGAGAGTTTTGCTGATCCATTACATTGTTTGATTGAAAGAAACTTACAATGGCTGACAACTCTTTGAGAGATTCTTCATAACTGCCATCTTCTCCATAATAAACAGAAAATAAAACAAATAAATTAAGATAAATAGGAGGACGCATTCCTGGAACGATGTGCCCACGTTGAATGGTTTTTTCATTTTGTACATTAATTAAGGTAACCGCTATTTTGTCTTTATCCTCAGAAGGGGAAGAGTTATCTGTAATGATGCTAGAGAGCATGACCTTATCTTTAATCATCCCAAAACGACTTTTGAGATAATGATTAAGACTTTCAGACACGGCTTTTAGGGCTTCAAATACCATAATTAATATTTATATTTTTAAATTTATCTTCCATTTCATTTATTTACTCATTTTAGTATGTAATGACGTATCAGAGCATCTTTAAGTTAAGATAATTTAGATTTTTTTGAATCTCTCGCCATTTATTATACATGTGTAGTTTGGTGTTTTTCTTACTTCGGATATAAACATAAGAAGTTTTTTGATAATTAGCAATAATATTCCATAAAATTCTTATCTTTATCTTAAATTAATCTTCGAGGAATTCAAAATGCTTTAAATATTGAGGATTTCTGGAAACAAGTTGATTAAAATTTATTGCACGCACTTAAACTTGTTTAGAATACTAAACTCAAAGTAAGTTTTAAGAATAAAAAATAAATGAACACAAAAGAACCACAAAAAATCACCTTTAATATTACCTTAGAAGAAGCCAATACTATATTTAAGGCTTTAGGCAAACAGCCTTTTGCTGAAGTATTTGAGCTGATAGGCAAACTGAATGAACAGGCTAATCAACAACTAACAGATAATAACACCGAAATAAATACCAATGAACATCAATAAGTAAGAGATGAGTTATAAATTTATAATAATCTGATGATGAATACTTTACACAAACTAATTAATTACTTTGTTTTTCGAACTATTACTAACCCCTCTGTTCACTTATAATTAAGTTAAGTAAGAAACTATAAGATAATATCTACCCTCAAATCACAAAGACAAAAAAGTATTTATGATAAAAACACCCGAATCTATCTCTAATGAACGCCCTGATAATCTTACTTTAGATTTTGAAAAACTTCGGCAAGAAGGTATTCAATACATTCAAGAACTAGCAGGATCTTTTTGGACTGATTATAATGACCATGACCCTGGAATTACTATCATGGAGCAACTCTGTTATGCTCTTACAGATTTGGCTTATCGTACTGATTTTGAGATTCAAGATCATCTCTCTGGAAGCAATCAGAGTGAAAAACCTTTTTTTTTACCTCATCGTATTTTGCCGTCTCGCCCTCTTACAGTACTTGACTATCGTAAAATGTTTATAGATGCAGTGCCTAACCTGCGCAATGTATGGTTATCACCAACTCGCTCTGACGAAAACTCCCTTACTGGGCTATATAAAATATTTGTAGATTCAGAAGACGAGGTTTCTAACTTAGACAGCCTCAAAGAGAAGGTAAAGTCTGTCTTTTGTCAAAACAGAAATTTGGGTGAAGACTTCGAGCAAATCATTGTCTTAGAACCTGTTTATATTACTTTATATGCTGATATAGAGATAGAAAGTGCGGACAGTTTAGAAAAAATATTAGCTCATGTTTTTTATGAGTTGAATGAATTTATAAATCCTGAGATTCAATTTTACTCTCTAAGCGAGATGCAAAAAGAGGGTAAATCACTTCAAAGTATTTTTGAAGGCCCGCTCTTAAAACATGGCTTTATAAAAGAAGAAGAGCTTCAACAAAAACCTGATATTGTACCTATCTCCGAAATCATCAAAATTATTATGCAGGTCTCAGGAGTGGCTAGTGTCAAAAATTTATATCTCAAAGTAGGAGAAAAAATTTATGAAAATCAATTTAAAATAGATTCTCATCTAAAGCCAAGACTTATATTAAGTACTCAAACCAACTCTCAAAATTTTACGATTAATTTTTATAAAGGAAATGCACACTATGATCAGATAGATCAAGTAATCTTTAGACGATACTTAAATGAGCTAGAATCTGCCCGAAAGCGTGTTTATCGTGTCCAAGAGTCCTATACACAAATTCCTGAGGGAAGAACCAATCTTAAGTTACAGGAGTATTTTTCTATTCAAAATCATTTCCCTATCATCTATGGCATTGGCGAAGAAGGTATTCCTCATCGTCCTGATACCACTCGCAAAGCACAGGCTAGGCAGCTTAAAGGTTATTTAATGCTTTTTGAACAGGTATTAGTTAATTACTTGGCTCAGCTTGCTCATGTGAGAGAGTTATTTTCTCCCAAAACCAAATCTCAAAAAAGCTATTATGCACAAAGCCTAGACAATGTGCCTGGTGCAAAGGAGTTTTACCAAGAAAGCTCCAAAGAATGGACAGAAGATAATTTATTAAAAGAAAAAATACCCAAAGACTATTATAAAGGACTTGAAATACTGACTCAGCAACAAGATAACTTTGGTAATCGCCGAAATAGATTTTTAGATTATCTATTGGCTATTCATGGAGAGACTTACCTTAAATATACAGCTTCTCAAAAAAACTTTTATTTCGATACAGAAAGTTTTCAGAGCTTTTCTATCCGAAATAAAACTCTTTTTTTTCAATACCTTCCTCTCATGGGGCAGTCTCGTGCCAAAGGATACAATTATTTAGAAAACTCAGACCAAGCAGGTAATTTATCTGGGTTAGAGATTAAGCTCAGTACTTTATTAGGTATTAATATGCACAATATAGAGGAAACAGATGAGCTTGATTATCAGCTTTCTGAACATTCTACGTTGATTTTTTTGGATAATACAGGCATCCATTTCTTTGAAGAAACTGATACATCTTCTGTCAATAACTGGAATAAAATCACTTCTCTCAGCAACATAGATATAGACGAAGAAAAAGATTTAATACTTTTTGACTTGATAGATGAAGAGGATATCAAAGTAATAGAATTGCCAGAGAATACAGATAGCCTCAAAGGAAAGATAGGTTTTTGGAAAGAAGGTATCTTACCAGAGCATTTTTTACGTGAAGGTCTTAACTGGAAAAACTACCGACTTGGCCAGGCTGACACTGAAGATGAAAATGCACCTTGGCATCTCTTATTTCATTCTCCTTCACAAGAAGTTTGGTATCACCTTGCTACTTTTGAGCAAGAGAAAGAAGCACTAGAAGGCACTAAATTAATATGGGATAACATCCGTGAATTCAATTTTAGAAGTGAAGGACTCCACCTTTTTGAGCATATTTTATTGCGTCCCTCAGTGGATGAAGAAAAATTTGGATTCTTTTTAGTAGATTCACAAAGTAAACCTATCTTAAGGAGTGTGAATCGTTATGATTTTCAGACTCGTCAAAAGACTATTACTGAAATAGAACCTCATCTTTTTGATTATGAAAATTACTCAGTAGAGCAAAGAACTGATGGTGATTTTGAAATTTTGTTTCAAGGTAAGAGTCAGAATATACAGTTTGTAAGTCTTCAACATTATGAATCTGTGCAAGATATACATGAAAAGATGGAAGATATTTTTAACTTCTTAGCTGATAAAACATCTCTAACCCCATTTGAAGGTAAAATAAAACTATTCATACAAGGCAATGAAAACTCGCCTCCTATTCCAGAAGATTTTTTCTCAAGCATGATGAGTATTGTGTTACCTAACTGGACTGCTCGCTTTTACAATGAAGAGTTTCAATCTGTGATAGAAAATCTAATTTTAGAAAATAAACCCGCTAATATGGGTGCACAGATTCATTGGCTTTCTATCTCTCAGATGAAAGAGTTTGAGAAAATATATAAAGTCTGGGGTATCGCCAAAAACAATGCAGAGGATAATGATAAAAAAGTAACCAGTAAACTCTCCCAAGACTTCACTGAGTTATTGTTGGGATATGTCTAGAGATGAGTTATAAGTTTGTAATAGCTTGATAATAAGCGTTTTATAAAAATAGATGCTTTATTTTTATAAAATGCTTGTTATCTAAAAATTAGCAAGTTGTACTTCAAAGATTCCTTTGAGGTTTGCTCTCACCTTTACAATGCCTTGCTCTATCCAGATTTTATCAAAGTAAAACTCATCCACAGTGCCTAATAGTGTGCTATATTCATCAAATTGATAGGCTTTTAGATTTTCTTTGATATCTTTTCTGATGCTTTCTACTTGGTCTTCTATAGCTTCTTCAAATCCTTGTTGAATTTGATTTTTGATTTTTTTGGCAAACATCCAACGCATAAATTTTGATACTTTAACTTTAGCATCTTCTGTATCATATTTAAAGGCTTCTATCCCAAATTTCTTTGTTCTAGGGTTAAAGTAAGGTTTGCCTTGCAGATAAACTCGCCCCTCGACTGTGCCTGTCAAGTCAAGTTGTATCTTAAACAAATCTCCTTCTTGTGTAAAGTCTAAATCTTTGACATAGATAATGTATCTTCCCTTTCTAAATGAGTAAGGTTCTTTACTAAATACTTCTTTAGCTTTGGCTTTGGCAGTAGCATAGTCTGTGCGTCCATAGACCCAAAGGTTTGTTTGAGGAGTAATAGGCTCTTTAGAATATCTAGGGGAAGGCAGTTTTTGAAGTTTGATTTTTTCTGGATTGAGTGCAAGGGTAGCTTCGCTCTTAGCATCCATACTCAGAGTTACTTGCAAGTAATCTTTGAGATACTCAATCGGGCTAATCACAGGTTTAGAAGGTGTAAACCAGAGCCAAGTTTTTTCTTGTCCCCATTCAGAAGTAGGAAAGGGAGTCTGAAACTGTTGCCAAGCTGTCTCTATTTGTTTCTGAAACTTGAGGTTTGCTTCTATTTGTTTATCCACTTCTTTGAGAATATCCGTCTTTTGTTCTTCTATCATAGGCTCTACAATAGAACTCAATGGAATCTTCAAAAATCCAAACCTCAGATACGGTTTCTCAATCCACTCATAACTCACTAGCTGAGAGCTACTCTTCATATCCCAATTGGGTTGTATGTTGAGTTCGGTATTAAGCAAAAGCCTAAGTTTTAAATCTTGGTCTATGTCTTGGCTTACTTCTAGTCCCATAACTTGAGTTTTGTAAACACCTTTGACATTGATGCGGATGGCTGCCTGACTTTCTAAACCTTTATTACTCCCCGAAATACGCACAGGTTGTAACTTCCATATTTTGATATGGAAACGATTGTTTCCTGACTTCACCATATCTTTGGCTTCATAGATAACTCCCTGTAACTGGGCATTAATTTTTTGCTCTACTTCTGCCCAAGCCAATCGAATTGGGATTTGCATGGTAGAGGTCTCCATTTCAGCAAAGAAAGGATTATACGCCACTGAAGTAGATTGAGCAATAGCATCATTTTTTGGGATTAGAAAGAAAATACAAAATACATAAAGAAAAAGTATTCTGATTATCAATTGTTTATAAGTAAAATAGGCTAAATTTTGCAAAATATGTGGTTTCAAAGTTTAATAATTAAGCATTGGTAGTCTTCCGTATTTGCCTGACTCAATGACCTATTTTAGTACAAAAGGTTGCAATTCAGAACGTAAGTATCTAAGTCCAAGTACACAATACAAAATTAATTGGATTCTCTTAAAGAAAGCCAATGAGGTAAGGATTCTTTATAATCATTTATTTTATAGAAAAATATCTATATGGCTGGACTACGACAGCCTATTCCGTTATTGGTGTTTAGAAATGACTGTTGATAAGTTCATAATTGGATGAGAGGTAGTTTTACAGTCGTTTCGTTACCAACAACTCGAGTCCAAAGCTTTGTGATTTATGGAATGATTACGTGATGCAAAAAAGTTGTTGGTGTCGAAATGGCTAGATTGAAAATATGTTTCAAATAAAAACTTAGTAGCCATTTCTAAACACCAACAACGGAGTAGGTCAAGTTGATTGTATAGTTGGGTTTTGATATTACTCTGTGCCACAGATATGATTTTGTAAATGATTCAAATATAATTATAATACTTATTTTTGGCACTTTTCAAAAAAGTAGCAAGAAAAATTTTGTTTCTCTACTGTTGCTTGTGTCTGTATAAGCGACTAAAGATTACGGCTCGAAATCATCAGTAAAGATACAGGAAATGGCAAAAAAAGTCTTCGCTCAAAGTAAAGACTTCCTAAAACTAGCGTAAAGATTTTTAGCTATCCTATCATTTAAAATCTACCTTTATTTTGGGGGCAAGGTATTGAAACTCTTGAATCTGTTGACTAGGAAGTTCATTGTCCTTTACATTAAGATATCTAAGGTTTTGGAGTGATTTAATCTCATTAGGTAGCTTTTGCAATAGATTATTATTAAGATACAGGCTTTCTAAGATATTCAGATCTTGAATACTTTTTGGAAGTTTCTTGATTCCATCTCCTTCAAGGTGAAGCTCTTTTAGACTTGGGAGTTGTGAAAGAATTTTAAAATCTTTATTTAAATTGAGATGAGTATTGTTACCTAAATAAAGTGTCTCTAGTTGGGTAAGCTGACTAAATTCCCTAGGCAATATTGCAAAATCATTTCCACTTAGATTCAAAAAACGAAGGTTTTTAAGTTGGGTAATTTCTTTAGGTAACTCTTTAAGATGGTCTCCCTGCAAATCAAGGTATTGTAGATTTTTGAATGCAAGAAATACTTCTGGATTGAGTGTGAGATTCTGGTTACTAAGATTAAGACGATAGACTTTCTCAGGTTCACGAAGAGCCTCTTCAAGATTGGTATATTCTTTAAGTAGCTCTAGTGAGTCAGAAGATGACTGAGCTTTTGATGATATATTGATTAATAGAAGTAGTAATAAAGCAGTAAATAGGATATTGATATTATTCATAATAGTATTACCTCTTTTTTTATCAAAAAGTTTATTTGCAACTAAAAAATTATGATTAACAATCTGAAAATTAATCTAAGTAACGCTTTCAAAATAAAGTGTTCATTTAGTTTAAGTAAAATACTCATTATCAAATTATTACAAACTCATAATTTATAACTCATCTCTCACTAAAATAGCTAATATCACCTTAATTTACACTTGATATAAAGTAATGATAAAGCTGAAAACTTACATTTACTATAAATACATAGGAATAGTAAGTAAAATAGCCTCTACACGGATAGGGCTATTTACTTTTGTCGGAATCTAACTCCTAAAAAAATCTTTTTGTGATATTTTAGCTAAAGCTAAAATCTACTTTTCTGTGCCTACTTACAAGGGTGTATTCGGCTATATATGTACTCATGTCCACTTTGACCTCCTTTTTTGGGTATTTCTTTGAATCTTAAAATTTGGGCGTGTCTGTTTCTCTATCCTCAGCAAACCAGAGCAAGCATTTAACTGAAGGCGACCTTGCCAACTGCACTTGAACGCTTAAAAGCTCAATTATCCACATAAA
>JBBRUH010000039.1:0-18676 GCA_038248005.1 Cytophagales bacterium
AATAGATGAATTTGGTTTTTTGACAGATTATAGAGAAGTTTTTTAACTGTTCTGTGGTGTTCTGTGTGCCACAGAACACGGTTATGGCTGACTGTTCTGTGTGCCACAGAACACGGTTATGGCTGACTGTTCTGTGGTGTTATTAGTAGGTTTTACCCTGTTGAATCCTATGAGTCATCCAAACTAAATTGATAATTTTTATCTTATTTTTTTAATAACCTTTTCAAAATAAAGTGCTCATTATCATATTATTACAAACTCATAACTCATGACTCATCTCTTACTTACACACATTTGAGTTCAGACTTTGAAATACCTTTTAGAACAAATCACGAAACTCTAAGAAGGATTAATTAGTTTTCAGAAAAACTAAACATCTTTTCATGAAAACATCTACTTCTTCTGGGTTACTTACCCAAGCTTTTAATCCTGAAACTTTTCAACAACAAGGACATCAATTGGTGGATATGCTTAGTACCTATTTTGCACAGGTACAAGAGGGAACGGGGATTTCTCCATTCAAACATTATCATCCAGACGAATTAGTTGATTTTTGGCAAAAAAAGCTAGAACAAAAGCCAACAGAAGATTTATCTACCTTCTTCGAAGAGGTCATTCATCAAAATATTCATACTCCACACCCTCAGTATATGGGACACCAAGTCGCTGCCACCTTGCCTGTAAATGCTTTGGCTGATTTCTTAGGAGCAGCACTTAACTCAGGTTTGGGAGTCTATGAAATGGGTAGCCCTATAGTAGCGATGGAGCGAGTAGTCATCAAAAATCTGGCAAAAGTACTGGGTTATACAGAACAAGCAGACGGAGTCCTTACTTCTGGTGGCACACTAGGAAATCTGACGGCTTTGCTCACTGCCAGACATCTTAAACTTCCAGGAGATAGCTGGAAAGAAGGTACTTCTGCAAGTCAAAAACCAGCACTGATGGTCTCAGAAGCAGCACATTATTGCGTGGATAGAGCTGCCAAAGTAATGGGTTGGGGAGAAGAAGGCATTATCAAAATACCTGTAGATGCTCAGTATTGTATACGTCATGATTTACTTCCACAGTATTTGGCAGAAGCCAAGGCACAGGGCAAGATAGTAATTGCGGTGGTGGGCAATGCTTGTAGTACTTCCACAGGTTCTTATGATAATCTAGAAGCGATTGCTGATTTTTGTGAAACCAATGACCTTTGGATGCACGTGGATGGTGCACATGGAGCTTCAGTGGCTTTTTCAGATAAATACCGACCACTGATTAAAGGAATAGAAAGAGCAGACTCAATAGTTTTAGATTTTCATAAAATGCTTCTGACCTCTGCACTCACTACTGCTTTAGTCTATAAAAATGGTAATGATGCGTACCGAACTTTTGCTCAGCAAGCGAGCTATCTATGGGCAGATGACCAAGAAACTGAATGGCATAACCTTGGCAAACGCACCTTTGAGTGTACCAAAGTAGCGATGTCATTGCGTATTTTTATGATTTGGCAGACGTATGGCTCTGCTATTTTTGGAGAACATGTTACCTATTTATATGATTTAGGACATCTTTTTGGAGAGATTTTAGAAGAAAGCAAAGATTTTGAAATGCCTATATCTCCCCAAAGTAACATTGTATGTTTTAGGTATGTGCCTGATGTGAGTCTTTCTACGGAGCAACTGAACCAACTCAATAGACACATTAGACAAAGCATCATAGAAGAAGGTGATTTTTATATAGTCCAAACACTTCTCAATGGCAAAGTATATCTAAGAATTACCCTTATGAGTCCTTTCAGCACAGAAAAGCATTTAATGGCTTTGCTTGAAAAAGTTAAGAAAGTAGCAAATCAAACATTGAATCTCCCGATGGATAGTCAGTTCTGAGACATCTCTTACATTGTTGTTTATATCGGAAGCTTACAGCATCAGTATCATTTTTTTGTCATGCTGTAGGCATCTGTTACACTGGGTAGCCTTTTTACAGTAACAAATAACAGTATCAGTATTATAATTTATCAAAGCAATCCTAAAAATCATAGTCCAGACAGAAGGTGTTTATTTAGGGAGTATAAAAAACTTTGAGAGTGAAACACAGCTAGTAATTTAGTAGGAATAACTCTATGCTTTCTATGTGTCTATGTGGTTATAAAATACTCGCAACTAAGCAATTCTAAAAATCATATTAGAATCCTCATCTTATTCTTACCTGAGGTAAAAGAGAAGGTCTAAATACACACAATCTAAAACCATTTTAACAAATATAAATTCTTTGCGTTAAAAATTCAAGTCTATTCTCATTTGAACTTATATCATTTCCAAGGAAAAATATCTTTACTAAAAATCAATATCTTATGAATCAAAAATACATCATTCTTATTTTCACTCTATGTTTTTTTTGCTTTTCGGAGGTAAGTCAAGCCCAAAATATATGTATAGAATTAATACCTTCTACTGATATGTTGTCTCCTGAGGGTGCTATGAAGAAATTGGCAGGCGACAAGCAAAAATTTTGGGATAATGGACAAGTAATCAATGTGAAATTTATAGGTGGAAGTGAATTTCTAAGAGAAAAAGTAAGAAAATATGCCCAAGAATGGAGTCAATATGCCTATATTACTCTAAGATTTGTATCAGATAATTCAAATGCTCAAATCCGAATTACTTTTGAGCAAGGCAAAGGTTCTTGGTCTTATTTAGGCAAAGATGCCCTTTCAATTGCGAGTCATTTACCTACTATGAATTATGGATGGTTTAATGAAAATACAACTGATAGAGAGTTTAGCCGCACTATTTTGCATGAGTTTGGACATGCTCTAGGTCTGATTCACGAACATGCCCACCCAGATTCACCCATTCCTTGGAACAAAGAAAAAGTATATGTTTACTATGCCCAGCAAGGTTGGGATAGAGAGAAGGTAGATAGAAATGTTTTTAGACGCTATAACCATCAAATCACACAGTTTAGTGAGTATGATAGGCTCTCTATCATGCATTATGCTGTCCCTGCCGAGCACACGATTGGTGGCTATGAAGTCCCCTGGAATACGGTACTTTCTGAAACTGATAAAATGTTTATTGCCCAAATCTATCCTAAGCCTAATAAGCCAATTACCACTACCAATCCTGGTACACCACCTGCACCACCAAAATCAGAAACAATTCGTCCTACTAGCTTGGCTTGGGGCTGGTATGGGATTCCTTTTCCAAAAATAGACGCTGCTACAGAGTACTCTCAGGGAAGAACCTTTTTATTTTATAAGGATAAATACATCCAATGGAATTATGATGAAAGAACCATCTTAGAGCCTATGAGCCTAAAAGATTGGAATGGAGTACCTTTTGATAGGATAGACGCTGCCTTTTATTGGGATGTTACCAATAAAGTATATTTGTTTAGAGGGACACAATATGTAAGGTATGATGTGGCTACCAATAGAATGGATCAGGGCTATCCTAAGAATATTCAAGAAATGTGGGGAGGAAGTCAGATGTTTAGTAATGTAGATGCCGTTTTTAGATGGTCTGGTAACAAAATATATTTTTTCAAAGATAACCAATACCTACGCTATGATATGAGTACAAATAAGGTAGATCAAGGCTATCCACGAACCATCAATTCTACTAACTGGAAAAATCTAAGCTTTACCAAAATAGATGCAGTACTTAAGTGGACTCATCCAATTGTCTATATATTTAGTGGAGGACAATACCATAGATACAATTTAGAAACAGATGAAGCTTTCTAAGTATTTATTGCTTAACCCTGAATAAGTTTAGAAGGGCGAGGCTCATTCTTTTTATCTAGGCCTACTATTTTTTTCATAAAGCGGCTAAAAACCAACCATAAAAATAGCGTATTAGTTATAAAATAGCGTTTCCATAGGCGTTTGGGTTCTTGGACAAGTCTATATGCCCATTCTAAAGAATAATCACGTACCCACTTCGGAAGGCGTTTTTCTAAGCCCGTAAAGGTTAAAAATGCTTGCCCTACACCAAGCATACAAGCATTGACACGCCCGTAATGGCTTGCCATCCATTTTTCTTGTTTGGGACAGCCCAGTGCTACAAAGACCAAATCGGGCTTAGTGGCATTTATCATCTCTACGATTTCTTGATCTTCTTCTTCACTTAACTGACGAAAAGGAGGGGAATAAGTGCCAGCAATGCGTACTTTGGGATAATCTCGTGTAATTTTCTCACAGATTTTTTCTAATACATCTTCTGTAGAACCATAGAAATAAACAGAAGCTCCTTCTTCATTGGCACGTTCTATCAATGCTGGAAGAACATCCATGCCTGCTGCACGGCATTGGTCAAAACCCTCAAATAGACGCATATAAAGTGAAACAGGACGACCATCAGGAGAAGCAATATCAGATTCATTCAATATTTCTTGAAAAGCAGCATTTTTATAGGCCTCTATGACCATGTGTACATTGGCAAAACATACATAAGAAGATGATTTATTTTTGGCAAGAAAAAAAATACTATCTATAAAATCTTGAAAACTACCAGTTGAAATCCAAGAGTTAATTACTTTCCTTTTTTGCATCGTTTTATTATTTGTATCAAAAATCTGAGTTATTTGCTTTTTATCAAGTAATTTAACTCTGATTCTTGGTTTGTGTCTTCACAAACCGAAACTATGCTATTACCTGTGTCCTCACAGGCGACTCAATAGTTTATATCTTCACGAATCGAGATAAATATCCTTACAAGCGATTTAATACTTACTAAGCTTATGCCACAAAGCTAAGATTATTTTTGACCATTTTCAAACCTACCTTACAATGTGCTTAAAAGCTTGTTTCAGTCAAAAAAAATCATTGGACACTCTGTAAGCACCCAATGATTTTTATCAATTTTGGAAAAACCTTCTAAAAGAGAAAAATAATTACATCTAAATAGATGGTCAAAATTAGTATATACTTTAATCTTATTATAAAATACTGATTGAGATAACTCATCACTCATCATTTATAACTCATTACTCAGTAAGCCATTTTTTCTCCCTTAAAAATATTGTAAACCGTTAAGAATATGATTTTTGAATCTAAGCCAAAGCTCCATTTCTGCATATATTCTAGGTCTAAATCTACTCTTTTTTGCATCAAATCATCGGTGTGTGTTTCACCTCTGTAGCCATTTACTTTTGCCCAGCCTGTAATGCCTGGCGTGATAAAATGTCTTACACTGTATTGATCAAGCACTTGGTCATAATACTCAAGTTGCTTCACCATATTGGGGCGAGGGCCCACTACTGACATCTGACCTAGCAATACATTGATAAACTGAGGAAGTTCATCCAAGGAAGTTTCCCTTAAAAAAGCCCCTACACGAGTAATACGTATATCATTTTTGGAAGCTTGTTTTTCACTTTCTGTATTGGCACGCATTGAGCGAAACTTGATACACGGGAATAATTGATTTCTCTTTCCTGAGCGATTTTGCACAAAAAATATACTTCCTCTTGACCCTAATCTAATAGCCAAGGCAATCAAAGGAAACACAAAAGGAATCAAAAATGTAAGTGCAAGCAATGAAAAAGCTACATCAAAACTACACTTCATAACTTAACTGGTTTATGAGGCAAGGGGTTCTTCTCTCAAAGGTATAATCGGCACAGCATCATAATAGTATGCTGTAGGCTTTTCTTCTAGTGAGCTACCTGCATATCTAAAAGAAATAAAATTTTGGTCAGCAAACTTTTCCAAATGCTTCATTTCTGTACTATTAGGAGGAAGTGTGCAATAAATTCTGTCTATTTTTTGAGTAAGGCAAAGGGTTTTGAGTTGCTCAAGATTACCTTCTATTCTAAAGGGTGTATCTTCTGATGAAGAGTTAAAAACACCTTCGAATTGGTATTCTTTTGATTTATGGTTTAAAAAGAAACTTTTTAATTGATAAGCAATATGATTTCCCCCCACAATCACAACCTTAGTCTGAGGTTGAGGGCTTATGGAAATAACTAATTCAGTAAATAGTTTTTGAAAAAATAAAAACGGTGATTGAAAGGTATTGATTTTTTCTACATTTGATTTTGTAGAAGATATCGAACAATCTTCAGAAAACGATGATTTATATCCCTGTTGCTTCATTTCGGTTTATTTGGTGTCAGTAAATTTGTCAAGAATTAATTTCCTTGATAAATAATAATAAATGAAAATTCAGGTGAAGAATGATTCTTTGTTTTTTGCTATTACATAGCAAATGTAATAATTTTTATATTATGAAAAAAATTTTCTGAAAAATAAAAGTTCTTACTTCCTAAGTATTCGTCTTTTTTTGCGAAAACGTAAAACGCCACCCTTGGGCGATTTACTATGAATTTTTCACTTTTTTATGCACAAAAAAACCTTAGGCTTTGTGCTTTTGGGGGCTAATGACTAATTTTACATCTGATTTAGAATTTTTATAACAAAAATCACCCATGCAACTAAGTGAGCAAGAGCAAATTAGAAGGGAAAAACTGCAAGCCCTCCGCAAACTCGGGATAGAACCTTATCCTGCTGATTTGTACCCTATCAATGTTTATACTACTGATATTCAGCAAGACTGTGCTGATTTGGAATCTAAACAGAGTGTAGAAACTGGAAAATATTCGGAAGTAAACCTAGCAGGACGCTTGATGAGCTTGCGTGTGCAGGGAAAGGCTTCTTTTGCAGATATTCAAGATAGCAAGGGGCGAATCCAACTATATATTAACCGTGATGAGGTTTGTCCTGAGGAAGATAAGACATTATACAATGACGTTTTTAAGAAATTATTAGACATAGGCGATTTTATCGGTGTCAAAGGTTTTATATTTAGAACAGGAATGGGTGAACTGACCCTACACGTCAAAGAATTTACTCTTTTAAGTAAATCTCTTAAGCCTTTGCCATTACCTAAAACGGATAAAGATGGCAATATCTATGATGCTTTTACTGACCCTGAGCAACGCTACAGACAGAGATATGTAGATTTGATAGTCAACCCAGATGTGAAAGATACTTTTGTGAAGCGTACTAAACTCATGAATACTATGAGAGAGTATCTTAATGAGAAAGATTACCTCGAAGTAGAAACGCCCATTTTGCAACCTATGTATGGTGGTGCGGCGGCTCGTCCTTTTAAGACACATCATAATACACTAGATATGACTTTGTATCTTCGTATAGCCAATGAACTTTATCTGAAAAGATTAATTGTAGGTGGTTTTGAGGGAGTATATGAGTTTTCAAAAGATTTTAGAAATGAAGGCATGAGCCGTTTTCATAATCCAGAATTTACTCAAATAGAACTTTACGTAGCCTACAAAGACTATGAATGGATGATGAATCTGGTAGAAGAAATGGTAGAGAAAATCGCTATCAATCTACACGGCACTACAGAAGTAAAAGTAGGAGAACATCTTATCAATTTCCAGCGACCTTGGAAGAGATTTACGATGTTTGAAGCCATTGAGCATTTTACGAAAATAGATATTTCTGAGATGGATGAAACCCAACTCAGAGAAACTTGTAAAAAGCTAGATGTAAAAATGGATGAAACAATGGGTAAAGGGAAACTAATAGATGAAATCTTTGGCGAACACTGTGAGGCAAAACTCATTCAACCTACTTTTATTACAGATTATCCTGTAGAAATGTCTCCTCTTGCCAAAAAACATAGAAGTAAAGAAGGTTTGGTAGAGCGTTTTGAGGCAATTTGCAATGGAAAAGAGATTTGTAACTCTTTCTCGGAACTTAATGACCCTATAGACCAAAGAGAACGCTTCCAAGAACAGCTTGAGCTAGGCAAAAGAGGCGATGATGAGGCGATGATGCTAGATGAAGATTTCTTGCGTGCCTTAGAATATGGAATGCCTCCTACGGCGGGTCTAGGCATAGGCATTGATCGTTTGTCTATGATTATGACCAATCAGCCGTCTATCCAAGATGTACTTTTCTTCCCTCAGATGCGTCCAGAGAAAAAAGTGGCTCTAGCACAAGAAGCGGATTATGTCAAAATAGGAGTACGGGCTGATTTAGTCCCTATCTTGCAAAAACTAGGATATGTAACTATAGAGGCTCTAAAAGGTGAAGATAATGTCAATAAACTCTTTAATGATGTCTGCGGAACTCGTAAAAAGATGAAACTCAATGATGTCAAAAATCCTACTAAAGAAGAAGTGGAAGATTGGCTTAAATAAATAATGAGTGATGAGTTATCTTAGTAAGATATTGATAATCAGTTTTTATAACAAAATCAAAGTACAAACTAATTTTGACCATCTACTTAAGTTGAATAAATATAAATTAAAAAGAGAGGCCTTTGCTTAAAGCGAAGGCTTCTTTTTGATACTCTATTTTTTTAATCTCGCCATTGCCTGTGTCCTCACAAGCGATTAGCTAGATTTGGGCAAAACATTTTATTAAACTTCAAGCATCTCCACTAAAAGCGAAGGCTTTTTTTTAGAAAGCTACTTTTTCAACTCTAATACTAAGGCAGACTTAGCAGGGATAGTCAATTGTGATAAATCGTTAATCATTATTCCATTTAAAATATCTGTTGCTTTGGTATAGCCTTGCATTCTTTGTTGGTATCTCTGCGTAGAAATTGTTTGTGTTTTATCGGGAGAGTTATTGAGAACTACCATCACACAGTGATTAGCATCATACCTAAAATAGACATACACTCCATTCTCTGGCACATAGTGCATGAGTTTGCCTTGATAGACTACGGGAGTATTTTTACGCCATTGTAGCAAAGCCTGCATGTAGTCAAACATCTCATTTTGAGTATCTGTACGACCTTCTTTGGTGAAGGCACTTTTAGGATGATCAGCCCAGCCTCCTGGAAACTCTTCACGGACTTCATCGTGTCCATTGCCTGTCATAAGCAGTTCGGTACCGTAGTAAATCTGAGGAATGCCTCTGGTAGTCAGCAAAGTAGCAATACCCATTTTGAGTTTGCGAGGGTCTTCACCTACTACCGTAAAATAGCGTGCAACATCATGGTTATCTAAGAAAGTAACTAATCCATTGGCATTGGGATAGATTCGGTCTTGGGTCAAGGTATAATATAAACGAGAAACACCTCTATCCCAGCCTTCCTCTTCTTTAAAAGCTTCACCAAGTGCTTGTGCCAGCACAAAATCAGTAACACTAGGAAGATGACTTTCATAACCATCAGGGTTATCACCATAGCCTTTGAGCCAGTGTGCTTGAGTGGTAGCAAGGTATTCCCATACTTCTCCTACGATGTTAAATTGAGGATATTCATCAAAAACAGCCTTTGCCCAATTAGCCAAAAATGCTTTATAAGGGTAAGAATAAGTATCCATCCGAATGCCATCAATCCCAGAATATTCTATCCACCAGATAGTGTTTTGAATCAGATAAGTAGCCACTAAGGGATTTTCTTGGTTGAGATCAGCCATTGTGGTATCAAACCAGCCTTTGAGCATAATGTTAAAATCACTCTCCGCCCTGTAGGGGTCTATCTGCGTAACACCTCTATAGCTTGAGCGGGTAAACTCGGGAAACTGATGTACCCAATCTTCCGTCGGTAAATCTTTGATAAAATAGTAATTAGTGCCACAGTGATTGACCACCATATCCATGATTACTTTAAGCCCTTTTTGATGGCAAGTTTCTACGAGTTGAGCATATTCTTCATTGCTACCCATGCGAGGATCTACTTTGTAAAAATCAGTAATGGCATAGCCATGATAAGATTGCTTAGGCATATCATTCTCTAAGGCAGGGTTGAGCCAGAGGGTTGTAAAGCCTAAATCTGCAATATAATCAAGGTGGTTTGCTACTCCTTTGAGGTCTCCTCCGTGTCTGCCAAAGTGATCCTT
Source organism: Cytophagales bacterium (assembly GCA_038248005.1). GTDB lineage: Bacteria > Bacteroidota > Bacteroidia > Cytophagales > Microscillaceae > JAABSX01. The sequence goes on from JBBRUH010000039.1 coordinate 9,811, forward strand.
GCGGTCTAGAGTTTCTAGCATTCCTGCTACATTGTCATTGTCAGGGTTGCCATTGGCAAAGCGATCAGGCATGACCAGGTAAATGGCATCTGCACTGCTAAACCCTTGGTGTTTATTTTTAGAAAAAGTGCGTGCTTTGAGTTGATATGTATAAGTTTGGCTTTTTTTACCTATCTTGAATTCAATAGGAAATGAACCAGCTTTAGCATCTTTGCTTACCTCCAAGTCTAAAAATAAATAATTGGGATTGCTTACTTTCGTAATGGTTTTTAGTTTTATACCTGAATAGCTGAGAGAAACTTCGCTTTTTGAAATGTCTTTGCCATGCACTATCAGTTGCAGATTAGGGTTTTTCATTCCTACCCACCAAAAAGCAGGTTCTACTCGCTCTAAAGAAAAAGTATTCTTTTGTGCAGAACTGATAGAAAAAGAGCAAAAAATAATTAATATGATTAATAAAAGTGTTTTTAATATTTTCATTGTTTATCTGTAATTATAATTTTCTGGAAAATTATAAAAATTAATTGAATTATTATAAAAATCATCAGCATAAAAAAATAATTAGTAAGTGTTTTTTGAGCTTAAGCATAGATTCTCAGATATATTTACCTTTTTTTAAAAAAATAGTAAACCTTAAAAACTCAAATAATGCAAATCACCGTAGAAATAAGCCTTTATCCTTTACAAAATGATTATGAACAAATTATCTTAGACTTTATTAAAACGCTTCATCAACACGAAGGACTGACCATAGAAATCAATGGACTCAGCACCCAAGTTTTTGGAGAATATGATATTGTAATGAATGCCATCCAGATTGAGATGAAAGCACTTTATGAGGAGCGACAAGCTGTCTTACTTTTAAAAATGGGACGAGGACATTTGAAATACCCAAAAGAATCTTAGCATCAAGATACCCTGAAAAGTTAAATTTATTTTAACTTGCGACATAATTCTTAGTTTTATTCAATAAAATCACCTATTATGTCTAAAAACACATTTCAATTCATACTTTTCCTTCTAATGATAGGGATAGTTCCTTTTTTTACTTCTTGTAAAACAACCAATCAAGAAGAATCTGCAAAAGATGCAGAAAGCAAAGACAGCACTGTAACTTTTGAAAAACCTCGTACCCCTGATTGGCACAAAAACGCCGTGATTTATGAGGTTAATCTTCGACATTATACCAAAGAAAATACCTTCAAATCTTTTGAAAAAGAACTCCCAAGACTTAAAGAAATGGGCATAGATATTTTATGGTTTATGCCGATTCATCCTGTAAGCAAAGAAAAACGAAAAGGCGAGTTAGGAAGCCCTTATGCTGTGGGAGATTATTACAAAACCAACCCTGATTTTGGTTCTATGGATGATTTTAAGCACATGTTGGAGGCTATTCACGAGGCTGGTATGTATTGTATCATAGATTGGGTACCTAATCATACGGGCTGGGACAACCCTTGGATTACAGAGCATCCTGATTGGTACACACAAGATGACAAAGGTAACATTATAGATCCTATAGACTATAATACTGGTAAATCTTGGGGCTGGACTGATGTGGCTGACCTTAATTATGACAACAAAGAAATGAGACTAGGCATGATAGATGCCATGAAATTCTGGATTAAAGAAGTAGGTATAGATGGATTTAGAGTAGATGTAGCCCACGGTGTTCCAGTAGATTTCTGGGCACAATGTTCAGATTCACTTTATGCGGTTAAGCCTATTTTTATGTTGGCAGAGGCAGAAGTGCCTGCTATCGTAAACAATGGGTCATTTTTAGTGGATTATGGCTGGGAAATGCACCATTTACTCAATGAAATCGCTAAGACGCAAGGGGCTAACCGCAGTGCCGTTGCTCAAATGTCTCAGGGTAACTTAGTAGAAGGAGGAGAGAAAAAAGTAGAAAAGAAGACGGCTTTGGACATAGATGCGATGCTTGCTAAAAAAGCAAAACAGTATCAAAAAGGCTATCAAATGCAGTTTACTTCTAACCATGATGAGAACTCTTGGTCTGGTACTGAGTTTCAAAGAATGGGAGAGGGGCATAAGGCTTTTGCTGTCTTGACGGCTACTTTTGATGGAATGCCCTTACTTTACACAGGACAAGAATCAGTGATGGATAAAAAATTAGAATTCTTCAAAAAAGATGAAATTCCTTGGGGAAACTATGCGTATGCCGATTTTTATAAAGCCTTATACACATTAAAACATCAAAATAAAGCCCTTTGGAATGGCACTTATGGAGGTAAATTAGTCAAAATTCCTACTGGAAATGATGAAAATATCTATGCTTTCATCAGAGAAAAAGACGGTGATAAGGTAGTAGTCATCATTAATCTATCTTCCAAAGAGCAAAAAGCCAAGTTAGAAGGAGATGCTTTTGTGGGTGAATACACTGATGTTTTTGCTAAAAAGGCATCAAAACTAGAAAAAGGAATGGAAATGAACTTAAAACCGTGGGAATACTTCGTGTATTCTAATAAGTAAAGAGATGATTTTACCTTGAAATACTGGTGCAAGCGTCTTCGCTTGCACCTCTATTAAGAACCTAAAAAAGCAAAAAAATTCCCAATAATAGAAGATTAATCTAATTTGATTATCTAACAAATCATTTTTATAAGCCGTTACAATATTTTATCTAATCAGAAAATAGTTGATTTAAAACCCTGAATGTCAATAGATATTTAAGTACTTATTGAATTGAGAGAATTTTGAGAGAAGAATTTTTTTAAAAAGTAAATTATTTTTTTCCCTTTGTGTAGTTTTTGCATACTTTTGCCGATACGATAACAAAACAATCCAAAAAATCTGCCTATAAGAGAAACCTCTACTAACGAACATATTGTTATACCATTAATTTGTATGTTTAATGGTTGTTCAATTTTAATGATAATGTGATGAAACAGAGGGTACACACTTTCAGTAAAATTATTGTAATAATAATTTTTAGTTTAATAGCTAATATTTCTATAAGTAAAGCACAATTTGCGGAGACATCTGTTTTGGCAGAAGGTACTTGGTATAAATTTGCAGTGCTAGAGTCAGGCATTTATAAGATAGATGCACAATGGCTTCGCCAAGCAGGATTTAGCCCTGAGACCCTTAATCCTAATAATTTACATCTATTTGGTAATAATTCAGGCATGCTACCACAGCTCAATGGTGCTTCACGTCTGGATGATTTACAAGAAAATGCCATCTGGATAGCGGGTTCTCAAGATGCCCGATTTGATGAGCAAGATTATATTTTATTTTATGCCCAATCTCCCCATGCTTGGCAGTTAGAGAATACTGAAAATATATTCAAACAAGAAAAGAACCTATTCTCTGATACTACTTATTACTATCTAAATCTCAATAACCAAGCAGGACTTAGAATAGAAAATCAAACTAACCTCACAGGAGCAACTTTCACAGTAGATTATTTTGATGAGACTATTCATCATGAAAAGGATGATGTAAGCATTATCCAATCTGGGCGTGAGTGGTACGGAGAGAATTTTGGATTTCAAAATATCATAGATTTTGTGTTTGATACCGAAGGGCTAAGACCTAACTCTGAAATCGTAATCAACTCAGCAGTGATGGCTCGTGCAAACCAAGTCTCTAAATTTCAGATAAGCACTGCTGGTCAAATGATAGGAGAGCAAAGCATCAACCCTGTTACCAATCAAAACTATGACTTCAAAGGGCGAGATGCAGAGAATACTTTTCGTTTTGCTTCTTCTTTGCTAATTAATCCTAATCAAATCGCTCTCAAACTCACTTATGTGGCCAATGGCAACAACGGAACAGGTTACCTCAATTACCTTAACCTTAATTTTCAAAGAATTTTAAAACTATATGGCACACAGACTATCTTTCAAAATTTAAAAAGCTTACAACATCCCTTCACTAGTTTTACCATTCAAGAGATGACCAGTGAAGCCAAAGTATGGGATATTAGCAATCCAATTCTACCCAAATTACAAGAAGGAATACTTTCTAGCAATCAATTTAGTTTTACATCAGCTACTTCTACTTTACGCAAGTTTGTGGTCTGGAAAGGACAAAATTTTCCTTTACCCATTCCTTTATACAGCATTACCAACCAAAATTTACACGGTTTGAGTGTGCCTAACCTCGTAATCGTTACTCCTCCTGCATTTAGAGCACAAGCACAGCGTTTGGCAGATTTTAGAGAAAGCCATGATGGACTGACAGTAGCCGTAGTAAGCACCGAAGAAGTTTATAATGAATTTGCTTCTGGCAAAAGAGACATTACAGCCATCCGAGATTTTATGAGAATGTTGTATCAAAGAGATGCTCAGACTTTAAAATACCTATTGCTTTTTGGCGATGCTTCTTATGATTACAAAAACCGTGTTGCCAATAATACCAATTGGGTTCCTGTCTATGAATCTAGACAATCATTGCACCCTATTTTTAGCTATTCTTCTGATGATTACTTTGGCTTTTTGGAAGGTAATGAAGGGGAGTGGATAGAAAATAGCTCAGGAGATCATACCCTAGAGATAGGCATAGGCAGATTACCTGTCAAAAATAACTCAGAAGCCCGCACAGTAGTAGATAAACTCATTCATTATTCTCAAAGTACCCAATCACTGGGCAAATGGCGTAATCAGATTGCCTTTGTGGCAGATGACGGAGATAGCAACACTCACCAAAGAGATGCTGACCGCCTGACAGAAATGTTAGAGGAAGGGTATGAGAATATAGAGATGCAAAAACTCTATATGGATGCTTTTGAGCAAATCTCCACACCTAATGGTGAGCTTTGCCCTGATCTCAATGAAGCCATCACTCAAAGTGTAGAAAAGGGCTCATTGATTATCAATTTTACGGGACATGGTGCTGAAAGAGGCTGGACAGAGGAGAAAATATTAGAAACTCCTAATATCCCTGCTTGGCGAAACATGGATAAATTATCAGTATTCGTGACGGCTACTTGTGAGTTTGGTCGCTATGATAATCCTGCCGAAACCTCTGGGGCAGAAGTAGCCTTGCTTACCCCGCAAGGAGCAGGAGTAGCACTCATTACCACTACTCGCCCTGTATTCTCAAGTACTAATTTTTTACTCAATGAAGCTTTTTATAATACAGCCTTTGAACCTCTAGACCCAAGCACAGGAGAAATGCCAAGATTGGGTGATATTCTTAAATTTACCAAAAATAACAGCCTCAATGGTAGTATTAACCGTAATTTTTCACTCTTAGGAGATCCTTCTATGAAGATGGCTTATCCCAAGCACAAAGCAGTGATTACGCACATCAATGACCAAGACATAGAGGTAGAGATAGATACACTCAAAGCCCTTGCTTCTGTGAACATCAAAGGAGAAATTCAAAATGCTTCTGGCTCACTTCTTAGCGATTTTAACGGAATATTAGATTTAGATATTTTTGATAAAAGAGAAACGAAGCAGACACTTGGAAAGGCAGCAGCAGTGATGAACTTTAAAGTACGTGAAAATAAGTTCTTCAGTGGAAAGGTAAGCGTCATCAATGGAAGATTTGAAGCAAACTTTATTATTCCTAGAGATATGAATTATCAGTTTGGCTATGGTAAAATCATGATGTATGCACAGCCAGCATCTGGGCTAGAAGATGCCAATGGAGGAAATAAAAATATAGTTATCGGAGGTAGTACACTGAATGCTCCTGCTGACAATACTCCGCCTGAGGTAACCCTTTATCTTAACAATGAAAATTTTGTAAATGGAGGTGTTACAGGTAGAAATTCCTTGCTGATTGCCAATATTTTTGATCAAAATGGAATTAATATTTCTAGGGCAGGCATCGGACACGAAATAATTGCCGTACTAGATGAAAACACAGAAAATCCAATTATCCTGAATGACTATTTTGTAAATAATTTGAATAGTTATCAACAAGGTAGGGTAGAATATTCTCTCAAAGGAATAAGTCCAGGAAGACATACATTGAGATTAAGAGTTTGGGATACTTATAATAATCCACAAGATGCGGAGATTGAGTTTTTTGTAGAACCATCTCTACAAATAAAATCATTCAAAAACTATCCTAACCCTGTCAGAAATGAAACTACTTTTGAGTTTGAGCATAACCTAGGTGGAGAAAATATAACAGTAGATTTAGAGATATTCAATACTCAAGGAGGGGTGGTTAAAAGATTGAGAAAAGAAATAAGCAACAGCTCCGAATCGTTAAGCCTCAAATGGGATGGACTAGACCAAGTAGGGCAAAGAGTAGGAAACGGACTATATATCTACAGACTAACACTGCAAGCAGCACAATTAGGAGTCTCTGCTCAAGTTCGTCAAGAATTAATAGTTATTAATTAAGTTTATATTTATTTTATAATGTAAAATAAAGTTTACTTTTTCCGTAGTTCGTGTCTTCACGAACCACCGTCCATTTCGGTTTGTGAAGACACAAACCGAGGGTTAGAATTCAAAAAAATAATATTAAACAACAAAACAGCTTTTTTTATAATTTCTATTCCATAATCGAATTAATTATATTTGTAAATACATAAAAAATGAATAATATCTTAAAATTAAATTTCTTAGTAATGCTTCTTGTAATAGGAAGTGTTTGTCCTATCCTTGCTCAACCGACTAGCGTGCTACTGGGACAGGATACGACTCGAAGACCCATCATCACTTCTGTTCCTTTTTTATCGATTGCCCCTGATGCTCGCTCTGCTGCTATGGGTGATGTAGGAGTAGCCCTTTCTGCTGATGCCAATTCTATCTATTGGAATGCCGCTAAATTGCCTTTTGCTGAAGATGACTATGCCATTTCTCTTTCTTACAGCCCTTGGCTTCGTAATTTAGTAGATGATATGTACCTTGCTTTTTTGAGTGGATACTACAAAATAGACAAGCAACAGACTTTCGCTGCTTCTTTGCGTTATTTTAATATGGGTAACATTCAGTTTACAGATATTAATGGAATGCCGATTACTGATTTTGTGCCAAGAGAATTGGCTTTTGCAGCTTCTTATTCTCGTAAACTATCTGATAAAATAGGAGTAGCTGTTACAGGGCGATTTATACATTCTAATCTCTCTGCCAACCTTCTCCTTCCCAATCAGCAAGAAAGCCGTCCAGGTAATACAGGTGCTGCTGATATTGCGTTTTTTTATAACAATGATAAGTTTCAAGTTTCAGGAAGACCTGCTACCCTTGCTTTTGGAGCGGTGATTTCTAATATAGGAGCTAAGATTTCTTATACCAATGAGGGAGAACAAGATTTTATCCCTACTAACCTAAGAATCGGTACTGCTCTTACTGGTAGTTTAGATCCACTTGAGCGTAACAAAATAACCTTTGCCTTAGATTTTAATAAACTATTAGTGCCTTCTCCTCCTTTGATTAACAGCCAAGGAGATATTATCAAAGGTAAAAACCCAAGAGATGTAACGCTTTTAAGTGGCATATTTGGCTCTTTTACAGATGCTCCAGATGGCTTTAGTGAAGAGATACAAGAAGTGATGATTTCGGCAGGAGCAGAATATAAATACTTTAACACCGAAGGGCAAGATGTGTTTGCAGCTCGTGCAGGCTATTTTTATGAAGCCAGAAACAAGGGAAACCGTAAATACTTCAGCATCGGTGCAGGCCTAAAATACCAAACTTTTGCTTTTGATGTAGCATACCTTATCCCTCAAAACCAACAACAAGGTAATCCACTTGCTGAAACTTTGCGTTTTACGCTTTCTCTTAATATCAAAAAAGCTACTGAGCGTGTCTATGATGGTTCTGATATTAACTAAGTAAGAGATGAGTTTTTAAACAGATGGTTAAAATTATTTGCACTTTAATCTTGTGATAAAAATCTGATTATCAAGGTTTTATTAAGATTATTTATCACTTGATAGTAAGTATTTTATCATTATAGTGTGATTAAAAAGACAAAATTCAACTTAGATAAGCGAATAAATCAAGATAAATAGTTTTTCAGATTTCTTGAGTATCTTCGCAGTAATCATTCAAATACCTTGTAAGCTAGTAGCTTGCAAGGTTTTCTTTTTTATAAATTAAATAGCATGCTTGACCGAAAAACGCCACCAATATCAAAGACCATTCATCAGCTAGATATTCTTCATTTAGTAAGTCAGACACTTTCTAATGGAATCAAATGCCATACATTGAAAGCAGGAGTTCAGGAAGTGTTTAAGATGGAGATTATTTTCCCTGCGGGAAGCTATTATGAGCAAAAATCTGGGGCAGCATTTTTTATGGTGAAGATGCTTGGTGAAGGTACACAGTCTAAGACCTCTTCTCAGATAAGCGAAAGTATAGACCAACTTGGTGGTTTTATTGAATTTAACCACGGTTTGGAGAGGCTGAGTATTAGTATAATGGGTTTGTCACGCTATTTACGAGATTTCTTTCTGATTTTAGAAGAGCTGATCCATGAGCCTTCTTTTCCTGAAAAAGAACTTCCACAGCTAAAAACAATGACATTGCAGAATCTGCAAGTAAGCCTTGAAAAAAATGCTTATTTAGCCTCTATCAAATTTAAAGAATTACTTTTTGGTGAGAACCATCCTTACGGAAAACAGATACAACCAGAAGAGGTAGATAGCATCAACAGAGAAGATTTAATTACTCACTATCAAAATTATATCTTTCAAAAACCATTTGACTTCATACTCATCGGTAATTATGAGGAAGCTCAAAAGGAGGAGATTCTTCAGAAATTAGAAAAATGGACAATCATAACTCCTCAGACTACTCAAAAGATTATAGAAGATGCTAAAATAGTGCTTCCCAAAGAAAGAAAGCACCTTATCTCAAAACCTGATAAAATGCAATCTTCTATCAGAGTGGGTCGTCAGTTATTTACAAAATCACATCCCGACTACCCTAAAATA
>JBBRUH010000040.1:0-18612 GCA_038248005.1 Cytophagales bacterium
AGCCTAGATGCCGAAGCTAAAACTATTACGATTAGTGATAATGGCATAGGCATGACGGGTGAAGAAATTAAGAAGTATATCAATCAAGTGGCTTTTTCAGGAGCGACTGAGTTTGTAGAGAAATACAAGTCTCAGACTGATGCCAAAGACATCATTGGTAAATTTGGTTTGGGTTTTTATTCTGCTTTTATGGTTTCTGAGCAAGTACGCATCATCAGTAAATCTTACCAAGAAGGCAGTGAAGCTGTAGAGTGGACTTGTGACGGTAGCACTTCTTTTGAAATAGCTTCAGGTACTAAGGAGGAGAGAGGTACGGATATTATCTTACACATTGCCGAAGACTCTACGGAATTTTTGGAAAAATACCGCTTACAAGGTATTCTAGATAAGTATGGTAAATTCCTGCCTATGCCCGTAGAGTTTGAAGGGGAGCTTATCAATGACCAAGCACCTATCTGGGTAAAATCACCAAGCGAACTAAAAGATGAAGATTACCTAGCTTTTTATAGAGTGCTTTATCCGATGGCTGCTGAGCCGCTTTTTTGGATTCATTTGAATGTAGATTATCCTTTTAATCTCACAGGTATTCTGTACTTCCCTAAAGTAACTTCTAATTTAGATTTATATAAGGATAAAATTCAGCTTTATTCTCGTCAAGTATTTATCACAGATGAAGTAAAAGACATTGTTCCAGAATTTTTGATGTTACTCCACGGAGTCATTGATTCTCCAGATATTCCTTTGAATGTTTCTCGTAGCTTCTTACAAGCAGACTCTAACGTGAAGAAAATCAATGGCTATATCACTAAGAAAGTAGCTGACAAGCTTCAAGAACTTTTCAAAAATGACCGTCAAGGTTATGAAGATAAATGGCAAAGTATTGGTCTATTCGTGAAATATGGCTTCTTGTCTGATGATAAGTTTTATGAAAAAGCTAAAGATTTTACCCTCCTCAAAAATACAGAAGGTAAACACTTTACCTTAGATGAATATAGAGAACATGTCCAAGCCGCTCAGACTGATAAGAATGACACGGTAGTATTTCTCTACAGCAATGAACCCGAAAAACAAAGCCTTTACATCCAGTCTGCCCGCAAAAAAGGCTTTGATGTATTGACCATGAATGACGGAATGATTGACTCTCACTTCATTACTGCTCTTGAAAATAAACTTGAAAAAACAACTCTTAAGCGTGTAGATGCTGATATTGCTGATAAACTAGTAGATACAGGGATTACACAAGAAAGTGTGCTTTCAGAAGATGAAAACACAAAATTAAAAGAGATTTTTGAGAAGATTTTAGACAATAAAAATCTAGTCGTCCAGATAGAGTCTTTGCCTACGGATGAACTTCCAGTGGTGATTACAGTGCCTGAGTTTATGCGTCGTATGCAAGAAATGGCAAGAACGCAAGGTTTTGGAGGGATGATGGGCAATATGCCACAGACTATTAATGTATCTGTCAATGCAAATCATGGCATCATCCAAAAAATCTTAACTTCTGAAGGAGATGTTCAGTCTCGCTTGGTATTACAAGTCTATGATTTGGCTTTACTTTCTCAGAATATGCTTTCTGGTGAGAATCTAGGTAAATTTATAGAGCGTAGTGTAAGTATGGTCTAGATGATTTTGATAAATTGCCTGTGAGGACACAGGCAACGGCAATCTCACCTTAAGTCCCTCTCCTCAGGAGAGGGGGCTTAGTAAATCTAAAATGCTTGAATAACAGATAAATAAAGTGGCATTCCCAAAATAATATTAAAAGGAAAGGTAACTGCCAAAGCCATCGGCAAGAAAATACCTGGATTCGCATTGGGAACTGCTATTTTCATCGCTGCGGGCACCGCAATGTAAGAAGCACTGGCTGCTAAGATTGCCAATAAAAATCTGTTACCAACCTCATCTGTAATCAAACCACTTAACACCGCCACAGCACAGCCATTGACAATCGGAATCAGAATGGCAAAAATAGCCGTGAACCAGCCATTTTTTAAGAATCCATCTAGCTTACGTCCGCTAATAATCCCCATATCTAGCAAAAACATAGCTAAAAAGCCTTTGTAAATATCAGTTGTAAAAGGTTTGATACCTTGGGCTTGTTGCTCATTAGCCAATATACCAATCAGTAAACTACCCAATATCAGCAATACACTTCCATTGGTGAGTGAATGTTTTATGATGTCTTTCATTTTGCCATTGCTTGCTTCTTTAGGGCCATAGACTCTAATTAAAATCACGCCTATCACGATGGCTGGTGCTTCCATAAATGCCATCACAGCCACAAGATGACCACCAAAAGCAATTTTTTGAATTTCTAAAAATGATACTGCCGTTACAAAGGTTACAGCACTTACAGAGCCATAGGTAGAGGCTACTGCCCCAGAGTCTTCTATGCTCAACTTACGCTTCAAGATAAAAAATGTATAAAATGGAATCAAACAAGCTACTGCTACACCAAATAGGACAGACCACAGAATCTCCATCGTGAAACTACTATGTGATAACTCTTCCCCTCCTTTAAAGCCAATAGAGAATAACAAATACAGAGAAATAAACTTAGAAGAACTTTCTGGAATCTCTAAATCACTTTTGAGCTGGACGGTAAGAATACCTAAGATAAAAAACAAAAAAGCAGGGTTGGTTAAGTTGGTAATTAATAAATCTAAATTCATACAGAGGTATATTTTTTTAAAGTTTATTGGCTAGTGTAAAATTGACAATAAGCATTTATATATTTACATTTATATTTGTTATGTTAATCATTAAATATTTTTATGAATTATACACTGCACCAACTCCAAGTATTCTTAAAAATCACCGAGACACAAAGCATTACAAAGGCTGCCGAAGAGCTTTTTTTGACACAGCCTGCGGTCTCCATACAGCTCAGAAATTTTCAAAATCAGTTTGAAATCCCTCTTACCGAAGTGGTAGGGCGTAAATTATTTATTACAGATTTTGGAAAAGAAATCGCTCAAGCTGCTCAAAAAGTAATAGATGAGGTCTATGCACTTAACTATAAAAACAAGGCTTACAAAGGCTTACTAACTGGGCGACTTAAAATATCTATTGTCTCTACAGGTAAATATATCATGCCTTATTTTTTGTCTGGGTTCTTGAGACAACACCGAGAAATAGAACTCACCTTAGATGTTACGAATAAAACTAAAGTCATCAAAAGCTTAGAAAAAAATGAAGTAGATTTTTCTTTGGTTTCTGTCTTGCCTAATCATTTAGAAATAGAAAAGATTGAACTTTTACAAAATTCACTTTATTTGGTAGGAAATCTCGAGCAGGCTTTTGATAAACAATCCTATGATAAAGATATTTTTAAGGAGATACCTCTAATCTATCGTGAGCAAGGTTCAGGAACAAGACACACTATGGAAAAATTTATTGAGCAAAATAACCTGCCAGTCAATAAGAAAATGGAGCTTACCACCAATGAAGCCGTCAAACAAGCTGTCATTGCGGGCTTAGGTTATTCTATCATGCCTTTAATAGGAATTAAAAATGAATTACTCAATAAAGACTTACAGATTATTCCTGTGAAAGGCTTCCCAATTAAATCGGTTTGGAATTTAATCTGGTTAAAAAATAAGAAATTTTCTCCTGTTGCTCAGGCTTGCTTAGACTATCTCAAACTAGAAAAAACACATATTAGCCAAAAATACTTTCAATGGTCTGAGCAATATGAAGGGTGAAAAAGATTTAGATTTTTTCGATTTAGAGGGAAAGGATTAAAAATCACACTCCATTCAAGTTTTAAATGTAACTTTATTATAACTTTCTGATTGATATTAATCTTTTACCTTTTGCCAAGTATTGGTACGGTACAGAAGCCCCCAAAAGCCTCTGATTTTTAATTGCTGGCTGTTTTCTAGCCACATCATCCCTTTATACACTTGCCCTTGCTGTGGGTGATAAATTTGACCTTTTACCCATTTTTCTGATTCAGAATCATAACTAAAGTCAGTCAAGATTTCTAAATTCATAATTTTTCTTTTACGCAAAACAGGGTCAGGATTTTTGACATCATAAGGGAGTTTTCCTGTGTCTTTGCTCTCTTTAAACCAGACTATTTTACCACAATACTGAGAATCTTTTTTAAAAATTTGTATTTTCACTTCTTTATCTTCGGAGAGCCAAGTACCTACGATTTTATCACCCTTAGATACATTGGTAGAAATGCTCAAACAAACACTCATCAAAAAACCAATTAAAATCATGTTTTATTATTTTTAGAAAAATTACTTATTCAAACAATATAACCATACAACTACACAAACAATTACGTAATAGCGGCATATATCAGATTTTAATAATTTAATTTTTCATTTTAGGTAAACGACTTTTGTTTTCAACTGTTTAATTAAAGAATAGTAGATTTTAGGGCTATTTTCCTTTACAATCAATAAGAAAATTAGAAAAAGATAGTGTATTTAAAAATAAAACAGCAAAAAATGACTTTACAGCAGAAACTCCAGTCAATTACAAACAAAAATGTCTTTGCATCTTAATATTAGATACTTCCGGCTCGCTTGCATCAGTTATTTACTCGTTCGAGCGTCTTCGCTTGAACGGTATTATGCGATATAAAAATATCATAATAATCTCTATTGATGGCTCTATATATTAATTAAAATACTATGATTTCTGTGAAATCTTAGTAAAAATAGCGGCAAGGTTAGGCAACTTACTCATATCGCCTTCTACTTTCACCCTCCCTTGCATAAATGCAGTAGGCAAATCTAACTCACCTCTTATGATACGCATCAGGTATTTCTCTTGTACTTTCACGAGTACATCAGGATTACTTGCACCACTTTTTCTGACTGTAGCAGGGGATTTGCTCAAATCTATTTTCCAATCTGTGGGGGTATCTCCCTCTATATGTACCTGAAAAACACCTGCATTTTTGGGTAATAAATCAGGGTTTTCTTTTAGAAACTCACGGATAGATTCAAAGAATACTTCTGATTCTGCACTCAGATCTTCTTGATTGTCTGGCTTAGCTTGTTCGGCTGTATGTACCAAAATAGCTGCCTCTAGTTCATTGGCACATTCACGGATATAACGTGTAAATATATCAATGTCAGGCATCGTATTGGCATCAGAAGTAGGACTTATACTGACCAATCCGTTGTAGCTAAATACGGTGATAATCAGCCCCATCCCATCTATAATAGGAGCCATTCCCATGACAGCAAGTGCCTTATGCCCATTGAGATAGAGTGGCATCTGAGGCCCTGGCACATTGGTAATGGTTACATTAAATACAGGATTGTGCATCTCTGCTACTTTAAACCTTGTATAGAGCTGGGCAGCTTGGTTCGCTATTCCAAAAGGAACAGCTTCTGCCATTTTTGCTAAAGTCTTTGCTCCCAAGGCATTTTGATAGGTTTTAGTGCGTATTGTGTTTTCTGCGATGGTTTCTAGCCTCTCTATCGGGTTTTCTATATTCGTAGCAAGTTGCACAAGCATTGAAGATATCTGGTTGCCAGAAGTACCACCTGATTCACCATCAGTGCGAGTGGAAACAGGTACCATCCCGACTAAGGGTTTAAGGGGAAGTTTCTTCTTTTCTAATAAATATCTTCTCAAAGCACCTGCACAAATAGCCAAAATCACATCATTAAAAGTCGTATCCATCAAATCTTTCAATGCTTTGATTCGATCAAAAGAAAGCAAAGCACTATTCCATTTTCTACGAGGAGAAATAATTCGGTTGAGTGGGCTAGGAGGTGCTGTAAAAGGGGCTGTAGGTAATTTGATATGTTGAGCTTGATTCATAAAACCTAGCTTAAAGGTAGCTGTGAGGGTGTCAGCCATTATGCGAGGAAACTTGAAAGGCTTTGTTACGAAACTCATACTACTATTAAGCATTAATGAAACAGGGTCAGGCAATGGCTTGGGTTCGTAAGGTTTAGGCTCTTTGAGTTTGGTAGGGTTGGGGCTTAAGTCAAATAATAGGCCCATAATACTCGTACCTGCCATGCCATCTATTGCTACATGATGTATTTTAGAAATAATCGCTACAGAGCCTTTGGGTACTTGAGGAATATTATCTAAGCCTTCTACAAAGGTAAAATGCCAAAGAGGACGAGTGCGGTCAAGAGGTTCACTCATAATACTTGATGCGATAGAACGCAACTCTTTCCAGCTTCCAGGCTTGGGCAAAGCAATACGCTGAAGGTGCATATCAAGGTCAAAGTTGGGGTCATCTACCCAATAAGGGTAATCGATATTAAATGGAACTTGCATCAATCTCTGGCGAAGCTTTGGGATAAGGTGCAATCTTGATTCTATAACTTTGCGAAAGTCATCAAATTTTAGAGAGCCTTCTATGACCGTAACACTGCCTACGTGCATAGGGCTATTGGCAGTTTCGGCGTATAGAAATGTGGCATCAAGTCCTGTGATAGGTTCCATGTGAATTTATTTAATTTTTGTGAATGCTCGTTTAATCTTTTGTTCTAAGTATATTGAAAGTGTACTTCAACAAAGTGCAATTTAGTTTTTTGATTGCTAATTTCCCAAATAAGCATTATAAATCATCGTATTTTTTGGTAAATGCTTCAATAACTAAGTAAATATAATAATTAGAATAGTCAAAATATCTATTTTACTAATACAATTTTTCAGAGCTACCTCGTCAAATGGAGTGAAAAATTGAATATGCATATTTTAAAGCTTGGCTAAATGCTTAAAGAAATAGATTTCTTTTTTATAAAAATCTTCTTTGGACAACTGGTAAATCAAAATAATTGTAAGATATATGAAAATAATATCATTAAATATTCTGTGTATTCATTTATATTTCATACACTTCAACCTTAAACGCTGGAATATCTAACCATCATTTTAAAACAAGAAATTTCTCAACAGAAATTTAGATTCGTGGTCATTAGTGACTTTTTGCACGATTCCTCTGTTTTGTGCATTGTCTTTGGTTGTTACTATCGTGCAGATAGAAAATACATTTAAGACATCTTTGACAGAGAGGGTACAACTGATCTTTGAAGTGTTCCGTAGGGATACTTCAAACTCCCAATGAAATGAAAAGTCTAGACCCTTGCAAGACAGGCTTTTTCCTGCGTATGCAGAATAACCACTGAATTATCAGAATTATAATTTAAACCATACACTACATCACTCAAACATCCTCTGTTTTTCCAAAAACAGGCAAAGTCTTAGACTTTGCTTTTCATTGCTTATCGTCAAGTATGCCTTCGGAACACTTAACGCAGCTAGGGAAAAACTACTTCACAGATGTTTTGAGTTTATTTTTCTCCTTTATTTTATTTTTTCTAATCTCTTTAGGTGAGATATCTAAATCGGTAGTGTCAGTCTTTTTTAGGTATTTATTTTTAGATTGGAGGTTTTTGAGTGAGTCTTCCTTTTCTTCTTTTGCCTTGGCTATTTCTTCTCTTTGACTGAGCGTATCTACTACGGTATTGTAGATTTTATTGAGTTCTACTACATTTTCAGCGTAATATTGATAACTTTTGGCATAGGTAACTGAGTCAGTCTGATGCTTTTTAAAGACATCTTTTTCTAGTTTTGCATATTCAACTTTTGCGGTATCCTCACTGTGGTAGCGGCTTTCTAATACCAGAGCCTCTGCCAAATGTAAATCTATTAAGATAGAAGTCATCTTCTTAGAAGGTATAATGCCACTGGGTTTCTTATGATTGGATTGACAAGCACTTGACAGCACCACTATTGCTAAGATTACCCAATAAAAATTGAAAAAAACAGAAAATAATGAAAGATGTTTTGGGACTTTTACTGAAATTTTTGTCATATTTGAATTTAGGTAATTTTTTACAGATTTGAAGATACAATTTTAACAAACAATTTATGATACAAAAATATACAACACTGAAATATACTTTCACTTTCTTAATTTGGTTGCTTGGTGCAAATATTTTATTACTTGCACAAGAGACCTTCCCCACCAATGGGGTGCAAGATAAGCGAGTAGGATATTATGCCTTTACACATGTTACCTTGCAAGTAGATTATCAAACTCGCCTAGAAGATGCTACCTTAATCATCAAAAATGGCAAAGTAGTAAATGCAGGCAAGGGACTGCCTGTGCCAGCAGGTGCACAAGAGATAGACCTCAAAGGTAAGTACATTTATCCTTCTTTTATTGATTTATACAGTCAGTATGGAATAGAAGAGGCTCAAAGAAAACGAAGCAATGAAATTCAGATTGAGTCCAATAAAGATGGTGCCTATGCTTGGAATGAGGCTATCAAACCCGAAGTAAATGCTGAAACGATGTTTACAGTAAGTAGCAAAAAAGCAGAAGATTTGCGTAAATATGGTTTCGGAGCAGTACTTACACATCAGCAAGATGGAATTATCAGAGGTACAAGCACTTTAGTAAGTTTGCACGAAGATAAGATTAACGAAATCATGCTCAAAGGACGTGCAGCTACTCAGTTTGCATTTGACAAGGGCGTTTCTAATCAGACCTATCCTAGCTCACAGATGGGTTATATTGCCTTGATTAAGCAGACTTACTTAGATGCAGATTGGTATGCTAAAGGAGGCTCAAAAGAAGAATATAATTTATCCTTAGAGGCATTTAACCAATACAAATCACTTCCTGCCATTTTTATGGTCAGAAACTGGATGGAGATATTACGTGCTGATAAAGTAGGAGATGGGTTTGGACAGCAATACATATTATATGGCGGAACGGATGCCTATCAGCGTCTAACAGAAATAAAAGCAACTGGTGCTTCTTTGATTTTACCTGTCAATTATCCCAATGCTTTTGAGGTCAGTGACCCACTAGATGCTCGTTTGATTGGTCTTTCTGATTTAAAACACTGGGAATTAGCACCTAGCAATGCAATGCAAATAGCCAAAAGTGGAATTAATTTCGCTTTTACAGCAGATGGTTTGAAAAATATGGGTGATTTCTTAAAAAATATCCGTGCTTCTGTTGAGTTAGGCTTAGACAAAAATGTAGCACTCAAGGCTCTTACTTTTACGCCTGCACAGTTTATCAATATGTCTAGTGAGTTAGGTGATTTGCAAAAAGGAAAAATTGCTAATTTCTTGATTACCTCAGGAGATATTTTTGAGAAAGAAACACAAATACACGAAAACTGGGTGCAAGGCAATCGCTATGTAATCCAGACCCTTACAGAGATAGATCTTCGTGGACAGTATCAATTAAACATGGACGGTAACTCAAGCAATACGCTGATGATTGAGGGCGAGCTTTCTAAGCCTAGTTTTACCTTTATCATAGGTTCTGACACGCTCAAAGGGAAAGGAAAACAAGAAACTGAACTCTTAAGCATGAGTTATACACTTAAAGATGATGGTGGATTGGTAAGATTAAGTGGCTGGAAACAAGGCAATAACCTACAAGGAAAAGGTGAATTTGCAGATGGAAAAATGTTTGACTGGACAGCTACTTTCCAAAAAGCTTTTGAAGAAAAGAAAAAAGACGAAGAAGATAAAAAAGAGGATGAAAAACCAGTTCTTGGTAAAGTAATATATCCTTTTGAAGCCTATGGAAATGAAAGTATTCCTGTTTCTAAAACCTACCTCATCAAAGGAGCTACGGTCTGGACCAATGAATCAGAAGGGATTTTAGAAGAAACAGATGTCTTGATTCAAAATGGTAAAATCGCCAAAATCGGTAAAAACCTAAGTACTGGTAATGCCGAAGTAATAGACGGCAAAGGAAAACATCTTACGGCTGGGATTATAGACGAACACTCACACATTGCTATCAGCAAAGGTGTCAATGAAAGTGGAAAAGCAAGTAGTGCCGAGGTAACTATAGAGGATGTTGTCAATTCTGAAGATATCAATATTTATAGACAATTGGCTGGAGGAGTAACTACCTCACAACTGCTTCACGGCTCAGCTAACCCTGTGGGAGGGCAATCTGCACTGATTAAACTACGCTGGGGAAAATCAGCAGAAGAAATGAAAATCAAAGGGGCAGATGGCTACATTAAATTTGCCTTAGGAGAAAATGTGAAGCAAAGTAACTGGGGCGAGGAATATAAAATTCGTTTTCCACAGACACGCATGGGTGTGGAGCAGGTATTTGTAGATGCTTTCACGAGAGCTAGAGCGTATGAAAAAGCCAAAGCAAGCGGACAGCTTTATCGTAAAGATTTAGAGCTAGAATCATTGAGTGAAATTTTAAACAAAAAGAGATTTATCACTTGTCACTCTTACGTGCAATCAGAAATCAATATGCTCATAGAAGTAGCCAATCAATTTGGGTTTAGAGTTAATACCTTTACACATATCTTAGAAGGATATAAAGTAGCTGACAAAATGAAAGAGCACGGTGTAGGTGCCTCTACTTTCTCTGACTGGTGGGGATATAAGTTTGAGGTGAAAGATGCTATTCCTTATAACGCAAGCCTCATGCACACAGTAGGCGTATTGACTGCGATTAACTCTGATGATGCTGAAATGGGTCGCCGCCTTAACCAAGAGGCTGCCAAAGCAGTGAAATATGGAGGAACATCAGAAGAAGATGCCCTTAAAATGGTTACGCTCAACCCTGCTAAGCTTTTACACCTAGATGACAGAATGGGAAGTATCAAAGTAGGCAAAGATGCAGATGTAGTACTCTGGTCTGATCATCCTCTTTCTATCTATGCCATCGTGGATAAAACCATGATAGACGGAGCAATTTATTTTGACCAAGCCCAAGATGCCAAAAAACAAGCTCAGATTCGTGAAGAGAGAGCGAGACTTATCCAGAAAATGCTAGACGAAGGCGGAAGTGGAAGTGGAGACAAACAAAAACCTATGCGTAAAGAACAGCGTCTATGGCATTGTGATGATTTAGGAGAGTAGTAAGATTAAAAATAATTACCCTTTTGCAAGAACCTCGTTGAAGTAATCTTTGAGGTTCTTGCTTTTTTAGAATAACTTTTAAGACATAAATGATGTTTAATAATCTTTTAACTAAATAGGTACCAATAAAATTAATATCAGAAATGAAAAGTATTTGCGTTTTTTGTGGCTCACGTACAGGAGAGATGCCCGAATATACTGAGGCAGCACAGATTCTCGGAAAATTAATGGCAGATCAAGAGATTCAACTCATTTTTGGAGCAGGCAAGGTAGGCCTAATGGGTGTAGTAGCTGATGCTGTTTTGGGAGCAGGAGGACAGGCAATCGGAGTGATTCCACAGTTTTTGGTAGATAAAGAAGTAGCACACAGAGGATTAAATGAACTAATCATAGTAGAGTCTATGCACCACAGGAAGCAAATCATGGCAGAGCGATCAGATGCTTTTATTATTTTACCAGGAGGAATCGGTACGTATGAAGAGTTTTTTGAAGTACTTACTTGGAGACATCTTAACCTACACCAAAAGCCAATTGGACTGCTCAATACCGAAGGATATTATACTCCTTTGAAGCAGTTTTTGACACATACACTTACTCAAGGTTTTCTTGGGGAAGATATTTTTGAATTATTACACTTTGATCCACAGCCACATACTTTACTAGAATCACTCAAAAAGAAATATACAGGAATGAACGATTTAAAAAGCGAACAAATCTAAGGCAGAACAATCTGACAACGCTCTTCTTTGAGCAAGATAGGTGCATTCTTAAAATCCCAATGAGCTTCTGCTTTGTCTAACTCTTGATTGAGTGCTTGGCGAAGTTCTTTAATTTTCATGGCTTTTAAAAAACGGCGAATCTCTAACTCATCTTTTAATATCAAGCCAGGTACAGGACTAGGATTTCCTTGTTCATCTTTGGCTACCATCGTAAAATAGCAAGAATTAGTATGTTTAACAGTTTGTGTCTTAAAGTTCTCAGAAATTACTTTAATTCCCACTACCATAGAACTTCGCCCTACATAATTTACAGAAGCTAACAAAGAAACGACTTCACCCACTTCCACAGGTTCTAAAAATTCTACTTGATTGACAGAAACAGTTACGCAATATTTTCCTGCGTGTTTATGGGCACAGACATAGGCTACTTTATCCATCAATGAAAGTAAAGTTCCTCCATGTATTTTTCCACCAAAGTTAGCATAAGCAGGAATCATTAATTCGGTAAGGGTAGTTTGAGAGTCTTTGATAGAGCGATATTCTTGCATGATTTATCAGTAGGTTATATCCAAAAATAGCATAAAAGTAATCAATGAAATAGCTAAGTAAGAGATTAGTTATAAGTTATTGATAATGAACGTGTTGATTAAAATAAATGTCTATTTTATTTTTAAACCATTGCTAAAAAGTGTAAGCAAAGATACTTACACTTTTTATTTAGTAGATTTAGTTTCGCTATTGCCTGTGTCTCCGCAGGTGATTAGTTGGATTTGGACGAAACACTTTATCAAACTTCAAGCCTCTTCATTAAAAATCTAACCTCTTGACATTGCCATCAACAAATCAGACTGAGTAATGATGTGTACTTTATTGAGTTCATCACGCACCAAGAGAGCAGGGTTTTCTTTATTAATCAAAGAAGATAATACATCTAAAGTATTATCCATTGCCACAAAACTAAAAGGAGAACCCATTACTTCTGATACTGGATGACTTTTGATGTCTGGATTCTCAAGCATGTAAGCCAAAAGTTTACCATCTGTGAGACTTCCCACGATATGTTCTCCTTCTACTACAGGCAGTTGTGAGATACCAGCCTTTGTGATGGTTGCAATGGCTTCACCGATGGTAGTCGTTTTTTCTACTACAGTAAGGTCTGTCTGTCCTTGTCTATGCTTGATGATGTCTCGGGCAGTAGAGAAATCACGTAATTCTAAGAAACCGTGATTTTTCATCCAAGAGTCATTATAGACTTTCCCTAAGTAGCGTGTGCCGTGGTCAGGTAGGATAATAACCATTACATCCCCTTCTTTGAGGTGTTCTCGGGCATATTCTAATGCTCCATAAGCAGCAGAGCCACAAGACCAACCAATAAAAAGACCTTCTTCACGTGCTAGACGGCGAGTCATCACAGCTGCATCCTTATCTGTTACTTTCACAAAAGTATCAATAGTGTCAAAATCTACATTTTTAGGCAAAATATCTTCTCCGATGCCTTCTGTAAGGTAAGGATACACTTCATTTTCATCAAACACGCCTGTTTCTTTGTACTTTTTAAATACCGAACCATAGGTATCTATACCAATAGTGATGATGTCAGGATTTTGTTCTTTAAGGTATTTCGAAGCACCAGAGATGGTTCCTCCTGTGCCTACGCCTGCTGCATAATGCGTGATTTCGCCCTCAGTATCTCGCCAAATCTCAGGCCCAGTCGTATCATAGTGAGCGGCTGCATTGGAGATATTGTCATATTGATTAGGATAAAAAGAGTTGGGAATATCTTTGTTGAGCTTGCGAGCTACTGAATAATAAGAGCGAGGGTCATCAGGTGTTACATTGGTAGGGCAAACGACTACTTCTGCTCCTACGGCTCTCAGAATATCTATTTTCTCTTGTGATTGCTTATCAGCCATCGTAAAAATACACTTATAACCCTTTGCAATGGCAGCCAAAGCCAAGCCCATTCCTGTGTTGCCAGAAGTGCCTTCTATGATAGTGCCACCTGGCTTGATGACTCCTGCTTTTTCGGCATCATCAATCATCCTGACGGCTATGCGGTCTTTGACTGAGTTACCAGGGTTAAAGTATTCTACTTTGACTAAGATAGTTCCTGCGATGCCTTTAGTAACACGGTGTAGCTTTACGAGTGGAGTATTACCAATGGTATCAGTAATATTATTGTAGTATTTCATTAGGGTTTCTTTTTGTATGCAATCTAGTAAATTTATAGCTAAAAGCAGAAATTTAGAGGGATAGCAATTAAATTTCCTGTTAAAATCATAAAATTTTTCAAATAACATATTGAATATAAATGAGAAAATAGGCATATCATTATTTTGAAAACCATCGTTTAGGTAAATATCTTAAAAAATGAAAAATTTTAAGATATTACTTGTGTGTTTGCTATTCATTATTTTTTACCCAAAAATATTTTTCTTATGCGAAAATTACCCTTCTTATCTCTCGTCTTTATTCTATTTCAGATAGGAGTTGTCTCTGCCCAAAAAACGATTGAGACTACTCTTCAAGATGCTCTTGATCAAAAACTGATTGAAGTTAATTTCAATGGGAATGAAAAAAGTACTCACTATCTAAAGCCATTGAAAGGAAAAATCACCAATATCTCTGAAAAAATATTAGTGATTACTATCCCAGCAGGCTCTTTTTTTAGCTCTGACCCAGTAGATTATCAGGATATAGTAGTAACCCAAGAACAGTTATTAAGCTTAAGCCCAGAGAAATCTCAGATCTTAGAGCTTTATGGCGTTTGTGTAGAAAGTAGTAATGCTTGTCCCGCCCAAAAAACTAAATATACACTTCAAGCCAGTCCTAATCCTCAATATCTTGCACTTGCTCAATACGTAAATGCCCAAAAATACTATGGCTTGTCAGAGACGCAGCATGCCTTTTGGGTACTGAGCAATGATGATTCTTTGGAAGAGATTTGGGGTTATAAAAAAGAAGTAAGTAACAACCTATTGATTAAAATGGTAGAGATTACGGGCAAAGCCATGCCTGATACGGCATCCCTAAGAAAGTCTTACCAAATCAGCGATAATGGAGAATTATTTGAAGAGTTTACCTACACACCTACTCGGACTATGAGTGGAAATTTCTTTTTTCAGTTAAATAAAACCAAGAAAGTCTTAATCGGAATGTTTACTGAGAATGGAGTACTAGTAAGAGAGCTTTATAATAACCCTACTTGTGCTACGGGTAATCATAAGATTGAATATGCTTTTGATGCTTCAGTGTATGCAGACCCTATTTATCACTTTAAACTCATCACAGATGAGTACATCTGGATAGATATGCCCGTAGGAAAAAGATAAATAAATATATTCATCCACCTCGATAACAGATGTTTAAGCGTATATCCAGGTGGATTTCTCAACTTATTTTTATCTCATATTGTTGATAGATAAACAAAAGATAAAAAACATGAACACAAAAACTTATTTATTTTTACTGATTTGGGCAATGCTACAGTATGCTTGCTCACCTGTACAGAGTAACCAAACAGATGCTAATGCTGACACGCAAAGCACTTCAAACCTAGAAGTACAGACCTCTCCTCCCCCAGGACAAAGCAGGGCTATATTTGCAGGAGGTTGTTTTTGGTGTACTGAAGCAGTTTTTGAGCGAGTAGAAGGGGTCAAAGATGTGTTTTCAGGCTATACAGGAGGTAAGGAAACTAACCCTACTTACGAAGAAGTAGGAAGTGGAAGCACAGGACATGCCGAAGCTGTGATGGTATTCTATGACCCTAAGGTAGTGAGTTATGAGACTTTATTAGAGATATTTTTTGCGACTCATGACCCTACACAGCTTAATAGACAAGGGCCTGATGTAGGCAAGCAATATCGCTCGGCAGTCTTTTATCAAAATGAAGAAGAGCAAAAAGTGATAGAATCTCATATCAAAAAACTCAATGACTCTGGTAAATACACTAAGTCTATCGCTACTCAAGTAGCTCCCTTTAAGGTATTTTACACAGCCGAAGATTATCACCAAGATTATTATGAGTTACATCCAGAAAATCCTTATGTACAGCAAGTAACTGTTCCGAAGGTAAAGAAATTTTTAAAAGAATTTCCAGATAAACTCAAATCAAAGTATAAGTCTTAATAAAATCTGACGTAGTTCTATAAATCAAGACAACATCTCTGCTCAAATCATAAAAAAAAGGAGCGTTGATTCATAAATCAATGCTCCTTTTTTTGTGTTTTCTTATCTTTTAAGCTCCTACACTGCTAGCTTGGGCATTCAAGTTACGGATTCCTTGAAAAAGAGAAGTTTTTTTATCTACAAAATACATATCTATTTCGCCTTTGTTTTTGGCAGCTATTTTACCTCTGTGTGTGCATTGGAAGTGAGATTTGACCAATTCATACGTTGTTTCAGAGATATTTACTTTGCCTACTTCGCCACTAGACTCCATACGAGAGGCTATGTTTACGGTATCTCCCCAGATGTCATACGCAAATTTATTTTTACCAATTACACCAGCCACCAATGGTCCTGTGTGAATACCTATACGTAATTCCCAGACAGCCTCACCTTTGGCTTGTTTTTCTGCTTTAAATTGCTCCATAAACTCTTTCATCTCCAGCCCTGCTTTTACTACATCTAGAGCATTGGTGCGGTTAGGAATCGGGATACCACCTGCACACATATAAGCATCACCGATGGTTTTTATTTTTTCTACATTGTATTTTTCTATGATTTCATCAAACTTTAAGAAGCAATAATCTAACTCATGGATAATTTGTTCAGGAGTAAGTTTTTCTGAAATTTGCGTAAAGCCTTTAAAATCTGTGAAAAGTACCGTAGCCATATCATAATATTTAGGCGTAGCGTGTCCTGTTTCTTTTAGTTCTTGTGCTATTTCAGCAGGTAAGATATTGAGAAGCAATCCATTTGATTCATCTCTTTGCTGTATTACCTGCTCGTGAAGTTCTGATAAGTTATCTCTTTGAGCTTCTATTTCTTCTTTTTGTTGATAAAGAATTGCATTTTGTTGCTCTATATTATCGTGTTGAGCTAGTATTTCTTCTTTCTGAATATTGATTTCTTGATTCTTTTGAGCAAGTGCTGCTTTTTGCTCTATGAGCAATTGATTATTTTTGTACTGTTGCCACCAAAGCCATACGATTACCAAAAGCAAAAGAGAGCCTAACCCGATGCCGAGCATTAAGGCAAAGTTAAGAATTTCATGTTTATCTACTTCAGCTTGTTTTTGTTCAGATTTGGCTTTTTCTTCTAGCAAAATAATTGCTTGAGTTTTACTTTCTAGTTCACGGACGGTAAGGCTATCAGCTAAAGCAATCGCTTCTATCTCTTTGGCTTCAAGGTTGCCAAAAAGTTTGAGCTTGTCTAAGATAAGCTTTTTCTCTGTTTTACTTTTTTGTACAAGTGCAGAATTTGTATTGGAAAGCTTTGCGTTTGTATTAGTTAGTTTAGATTCAGTTTCGGAGAGTTGTTCTTGGGTTTTTTCTACTGATTCGTTGAGATATTGGGTAAAAACACGCTCTAAATCTTGGTAAGTTTTGAAAGCTTTACGAGTTCTTCTTCCACTATTTTCTTCGTTAAGCACAAATTGGTAAGTAGGTAATGCGATTTCCGTCAAAAAAACTTTCATTTGAGCTTCTGAAAACTGTCCTTTCACTTTCAAGCTTTTATAAATACCAAATGCTTTCTCATGGTACTTGGCAGCAAGATCTGCACGGTCAAAATTATGTGCCATCAACACACCCAATATACTGAGGGCATCTGCTTCGCCCTTTGAGTAATTGATTTTTCTAGCCATTTTTTCGGCTTCTTCGGCATATTTTTTTGCTTCGTCTGATTTTGTATCAGAAAGTAAGTTTGCTAGATTGTTTCGCAAATCTACTTGTGCAGTGGTATTACCCTGCTGAAGTTGTTTTTGTAGGGTATTGATTTGAGACTCTTGGGCAGAGACAACCCCAAAAAACAGGCAGGCTATTAAGGTCAAGACCCAAGAATAAGGATTAAATGTTTGATGTATAGCTTTCATTACAATGATTTTGTTTACTTTTTATATCACTACCTTATTTAAAAGATAATTCTTCTCAATATTTCCAATTATTAAGCCTAAACATAAAATAGAATTTCACAAAATAAAAAATTTCTTACATAAGCATCATTTAAACACTCAAAAAGGCTTTTTAAGCCTTTAAAGACTATTTTTAGAGCTTTATCGATTTGTTAAAACAAACTTATTTATAAATCTAAATAACCATAAATTTGTAAAACAATATAAATTTCCCACACTTGGAAATTTGACTCTAAAAATGAGTGAAAATATTGTTATCCAAGTATTTTCTCAAAGTAAATACTTCAGTTCAGATATAAGACCTACTATTTAATTTCCTTTTTTAACTTCTACTTCTAAAAGTAGCCAATGATTGGGATCCGCTTTGATGGCAAAGGGAGGCGTAGAAGAATTGATTTCAAATACTTCTGTTTTTTGTGTAATTTGTATTTTTTCTATTTTTGGAGCTTTAGCATTGGGAGTCTGAATCTCTATCTCAAGAGGGTATTGAAAGATAAAATCACCTGCTTGTGTTTGGCTACATTCTATTTGTGTTTTTTTCTTCTCGGGGAGATATTTCCAAGTGATTTTGAGTGAAGGCAAGGCAGACTCGTAAAGCCATTGTTTAAAAAACCAATCTAACTTCTGACCAGAAGTTTCTTCCATAACTTTCTGAAAATCTTCAGAAAGTGCATTGCTAAATTGATATTTTTGATAGTACGCTTTGATGCCTTTCCAGAATAAGTCATCTCCTAGCTGAAAGCGAAGCATGTGAAGTACCCAGCTTCCTTTTTGGTAGTTGAGAGCATTGAGCAAGTTATTAAGGTCTTTAATAGTAGGATTGATAATGCGAGCATCCTTATTGGTTTTGGCAAAGTAGCTTACTCTGCTGAGGTCTTCTTCCATCCGTTTTTGCATGCTTTCTCGCCCATAAGTTTCTTCAAAATAGACATGCGTGAGGTAAGTAGCAAAACCTTCACTGAG
>JBBRUH010000041.1:0-18351 GCA_038248005.1 Cytophagales bacterium
CAAAATAGGCTCTACATATTTACGCAACGCTTTTGCCTTTGCTAAGGTAGTTGTAATGCGTTTGTGTAATATCAATGAAGATGCCATATTAGATAGCATTGCCTTACGGTGGGTAGATGTCCTACCCAAATGATTAAAAGATTTTCCGTGTCTCATCTCGCTATATTTTTTTCCCTCTTCCTAAAATAATTAATCTTCTTCTAACTTATATTTCATTACATCCATTCCGAAGGTAAGATTTTTATCTGATACTAGCTGTTCTAGCTCTGTAAGAGATTTTTTACCAAAGTTACGGAACTTCATCATATCAGCTATTTCTAAGCTTACTAGATCACCTAGTGAGCGAATGTCAGCTGACTTAAGGCAGTTATATGCCCTTACAGATAAATCTAAATCGTTGATAGGTGTTTTAAGTAATTTTCTCATGTGCAAAAATTCTTCATCTACCTCCTCTATTTCTTCTTTCTTATCTGTTTCAAGTGTTATATTTTTATCTGAAAACAACATAAAATGCTGTATCAAGATATTTGCAGCTCCTTTAAGGGCTTCTTCTGGATGTATGGAACCATCAGTTTCTATGTCTATGAGGAGTTTTTCGTAGTCTGTTCTTTGTTCTACACGAAAGTTTTCAACGTGATACTGAACGTTTTTGATAGGTGTAAAGATAGAATCTATTGGAATAAATCCTATCCACTGTTCAGCAGTTTTCTGATTTTCATCCGAAGGCACATACCCTCTTCCTTTTTCTATCAATAATTCCATCTCTAAATCTACAGACTCATCTAGATTACAAATCACTAAATCAGGATTTAGAACTTCATAATGGGGGGTAAATTTAGCAATATCACCAGCAGTGAGTACATCTTGATTTTGAACTACTACTACGATTTTGCTTTCACTTGCATCAGTAATTTTTTTAAATCTTACTCTTTTAAGATTCAATATAATTTCAGAAACATCTTGCAAAACGCCTTTGATGGTAGAAAATTCGTGCAAAACACCTGGTACACGAACACAAGTAATAGCATACCCTTCCAAAGATGAGAGCAAAATACGACGCATAGAGTTGCCAATCGTTACTCCGTAACCTCTTTCAAGTGGTTTAAACTCAAATAGACCTCGGAAGTCGGTAGCCTTTTCCATTAAAACCTTCTCAGGCATTTGGAATGAAAGTAATGACATATTTTTTAGGATTTCGGTTAAAAACTCGGACAAATAGAACGCTGTTACTTTTATTTTGAGTAAAGCTCTACAATCAATTGTTCCTGGATTTTTTCTGGGATTTGCTCTCTCTCAGGATAGACTATAAATGTACCAGACATCTCGCTAGCATTCCACTCTAGCCAATTGAAACGACGTGAGTTGGATGCTCCAACACTATCTGTAATAATTGGCATAGATTTAGATTTTTCACGAACCGAAACCACATCTCCAGGTCTTAGTTCATAAGACGGAATATTTACAATTTCACCATTTACTATAATGTGTTTATGGGAAACTAATTGCCTAGCTCCGCGACGAGTAGGAGCTATTCCTAATCTAAATACTGTATTATCTAGGCGTGCTTCCAAGAACTTAAGCAAATTTTCACCAGTAATACCATCTTTTCTAGCAGCCTTATCAAATAAATTTGCAAATTGACGCTCTAATAACCCATAAGTATATTTAGCTTTTTGCTTCTCAGCAAGCTGTATGGCATATTCAGATTGTTTTCTTTTTCGTCCTCTACCGTGTTGCCCTGGAGGATAGTTTTTGCGTTGTAAGGCTTTAGCTTGTCCAAAAATAGGATCGCTAAATTTTCTTTCTATTTTGGCTCTTGAGCCTGTATATCTTGCCATTTCTTAATCGTTCTTTTTCAAATCAATAATTATACTCTTCTACGCTTTGGAGGACGACAACCATTATGTGGTAATGGAGTAATATCTTTAATAGATGTAACCTCTATTCCTACATTTTGGATGGTTCGGATTGCAGACTCACGGCCTGCACCAGGACCTTTTACAAACACCTCCACTTTGCGTAAGCCTAAATCATAAGCTTCTTTAGCACAGTTATTGGCGGCTACTTGTGCGGCATAGGGGGTATTCTTCTTAGAACCTTTAAAACCCATCTTACCCGCAGAAGCCCAAGAAATCACTTGACCATTAGCATTGGTCATAGAGATGATGATGTTGTTAAAAGTAGCCTTGATATGGGCTTGTCCGATGGCTTCAATTAAAACCTTCTTTTTTACTTTTTCTTTTCTTTTTTGACTCATGATTTAATACAAATCTTCGTAATCAACCTCAACCAAGAGGAAATTTTATTTAGTAGCTTTTTTCTTATTAGCAACAGTTTTACGCTTACCCTTACGAGTACGAGCATTATTTTTAGTGTGTTGCCCACGTACTGGTAATCCTTTACGATGTCTGATTCCTCTATAACAACCAATATCTTTTAATCGCTTGATATTAAGTTGTACTTCAGATTTCAAAGCACCTTCTACTTTTATCTCAGCACTAATAATGTTACGGATTTGAGTTGATTCTTCATCATCCCAATCCTGTACTTTTTTGTTAATATCTACACCAGCTTTCTGAAGTATCATCTTCGCTCGGCTTCGACCAATCCCATAAATATAGGTTAGCCCTATTTCACCCCTCTTACGATCGGGGATATCTACTCCTGCAATCCTTGCCATAATTATTACCCTTGTCTTTGTTTGTATCTCGGATTCTTCTTATTAATCACGTACAGCCTACCCTTTCTGCGGATAATTTTACAGTCTGCACTCCTTTTTTTGATAGATGTTTTTACTTTCATAATCTCTTTATCTTATATTTTCTTCTACTTTAAATCTTATGATGATTGTTTATAACGATACACAATTCTTCCCTTACTCAAGTCATAAGGTGACATTTCTAATTTCACTTTATCACCAGGAAGTATTTTTATGTAATTCATCCGCATCTTTCCAGAAATATGGGCAATTACTTGATGTCCATTTTGTAATTCTACTTTGAACATGGCATTAGATAATGCCTCAGTAATGATGCCGTCTTGCTCAATAGAGGATTGTTTAGCCATAGTTATAAATTGTAGTTTTCTTCAATATATTTAAATGTTGTGAGTATATCACATGCTCCATCATTGATAGCTATTGTGTGTTCAAAATGAGCCGAAGGTTTACGATCACTCGTCCTTATTGTCCAGCCATCAGGCTCTTGGACTACATTTTTTTTACCTAGATTAACCATCGGTTCAATAGCTATTACCATTCCTTCTTTTAGTTTAGGACCTTGCCCACGTCTTCCAAAATTTGGTACTTCAGGAGATTCATGTAAAGATTTTCCTAAGCCATGCCCTACTAATTCTCTAATAATTGAGAAGTTGTTTTCTTCTACAAAAGATTGTATTGCATGACTTATGTCTCCTATTCTGTTTCCAGATATGGCTTGCTCTAGTCCTTTATACAAAGAGGCCTTAGTAACTTTTAGTAAATTCTTTACTTCTTCACTTACAATACCGACTGCATAAGTATATGCACTATCACTATGAAATCCTTTGTAGAATACGCCACAATCTACGGAAATAATATCTCCGTCTTTTAGTTCATAATTACTAGGAAATCCGTGGACTACTTGTTCATTAACAGATATACAAAGAGAACCAGGAAAGGTATTATTATAACCTTTAAAAGAAGGTATCCCACCATTATCACGGATAAATTCTTCCGCTCTACGATCTAACTCTATAGTTTTTACTCCTAGCTTTATCATCTTAGCAACCTCTCCATGAGCTCTCCCTAATATTTGGGCACTCTCTCTAATTATCTCAATCTCCTCTTTGGTCTTGTATATTATCATTGCCAAGTATCTGCCACTGTTATATTTTGTGATTGACCACCACGCACTTTTCCAGATTTCATTAATCCTTCGTATCGGCGCATCAACAAGTAACTATTAATCTGTTGTAATGTATCTAAAATAACACCTACCATGATTAATAAAGATGTTCCTCCATAAAATTGAGCAAACTCTTCAGTAACATTTAGTCTTACAGCAAAAGCAGGTATGATAGCTACCAATGCTAAAAATATAGACCCAGGAAGTGTAATTCTATCTAAAATCCTAGCAATGTAATCAGCAGTTTGTGGGCCAGGTTTTACGCCTGGTATAAAACCGTTATTCCTTTTAATATCATCCTTAATACGATTAGGATCAATCTGTATAGCCGTATAAAAATAAGTAAATAAAATAATTAATATCGCAAATAAAATATTATAACCTACTGATGTATAACTTGAAAAAGTTGTGCCAATCCAAAGTCCTACAGATGAATCTCTAAATCCAGGTATAGAGGCTATTAGAGAAGGTAAAAACATCAATGACTGAGCAAAAATAATAGGCATTACGCCCGCTGCATTTACCTTTAATGGAATATATTGTCTTTGACCAGAGTAGGATTTATTACCTACTACTTGCTTAGCGTACTGAACAGGTATTTTACGGGTAGCTTGTGTCAACATCACTACTGCCATCACCACAAAGTATAGAATCACAATTTCTACAACAAACTGTATTGGATTGCTCGTAGTTGCTTCTTTTACAAGTGATTGGGGCAGACGGGAAATAATGCCAATCATGATTAACATAGAGATACCATTTCCTATTCCTCTTTCTGTGATACGCTCGCCTAACCACATAGTAAACATCGTACCAGTAGTTAATATAATAATAGAAGATATAATAAAGAAATTATAATCTACCATAATCGCATCACGGTTGATAGTAGCGTATAAATATCCACTAGATTGTGCTATAGTAATCCCTATTGTTAAATAACGGGTAATTTGATTAATTTTTTTTCTTCCAGAATCACCTTCTTTTTGCATTTTTTGAAATGAAGGCATAGCTACTGTCAACAACTGCACAACAATAGATGCAGATATATAAGGCATAATACCTAATGCAAAGATGGAAGCTTTACTAAAAGCTCCACCTAATAGCAAGTCGATAAAATTACCCATTCCACCAAGTACACTAGAAATATCTCCAAGTTTATTAGGATCTATACCAGGAAGTACCACAAAAGAGCCTAAACGAAATACAGCTAGTAAAACTATCGTGTATAAAATTCGTCTACGTAACTCTTCTATAGAGAAGATATTTTTTATAGTTGAGATAAATTTTTTCATTTTACTCCTTTAATTGAGTGAGACTTTTAAAGAGTTATAGTTTTTCCACCTGCTTTTTCTATAGCTTCAACGGCTGATTTAGAAAAAGCGTGTACTTTAACTTCTTGGACAGATTTTAACTCTCCTCGTCCCAATATTTTTACTAAATCATTTTTTGAGGCAAGACCATTCTCCTGTAAAAGTGCCAAGTCAACGACTGTAGCACCTGTTTTATCTACAAGTTTTTGTAAATCATCTAGGTTAATAGCTTTATACTCTACACGATTAGGATTTGTAAATCCAAATTTTGGTATACGCCTTTGTAAAGGCATCTGCCCACCTTCAAATCCAATTTTCTTACTGTAACCTGAGCGAGATTTCGCTCCTTTATGACCTCTTGTTGAGGTACCACCGTGTCCTGACCCTTGACCGCGACCAATTCTTTTTTCTCTTTTAACGGCACCTTCAGCAGGCTTAAGTTGATGCAATTTCATGCTATTATTTTTTTAAATCTTTATAGATATTCTACTTCTACTAAGTGAGCTACAGCAGCTACCATTCCTTTTATCTGAGGTGTAGCATTATGCTCAACTACCTTATTAATCTTTCCTAGACCTAAAGCAATGATAGTTGCCTTTTGTCTTTTAGGACGATCAATTGTGCTTCTTACTTGTTTTACTCTTAGCTTTTCCATATCAATATTAACCGTTAAATACTTTTGACAAAGGAATATTCCGTTGTTTAGCTACCTCATGAGGAGCTCTCATTTTAAGAAGAGCATCAAAAGTTGCTTTTACTACGTTGTGAGGGTTTGAAGATCCTTTAGACTTTGCAAGCACATCACGTATTCCTGCACTCTCCAATACTGCACGCATGGCACCACCCGCAATTACACCAGTACCTGGTGAAGCAGGCTTTAATAATACTAAACCTCCACCAAACTTACCAATCATATCGTGAGGGATGGTTGTACCTAAGATAGGTACTTTTACTAGATTTTTCTTTGCATCTTCTACGCCTTTTGTAATGGCATCAGTTACTTCATTGGCCTTCCCTAAGCCATAACCTACTACCCCGTGTCCGTCGCCTACCACTACGATAGCAGAAAAACTAAATCTTCTACCACCTTTTACTACTTTAGCTACACGATTAATTGCAACCACTTTTTCTTTTAGGTCTGCTTCGCTTGCTTTTATCAATCCTTTATTTTTGTTCATTTTATCAAATGTATTAAAATTTCAATCCACCTTCACGTGCTCCATCGGCCAATGCTTGTATTTTTCCGTGATAAAGATATCCATTGCGGTCAAACACTACTGAACTAATTCCTTTATCAAGAGCATTCTTTGCTAAAATCTTTCCTACCTCATTTGCCTTTTCTACATTAATAGATTTGATACCTTCTCCCAGATTCAATGATGATGCACTTGCTAAAGTTACACCTGCAACATCATCTATTATTTGAGCATATATGGATCTATTAGAGCGAAAAACACTTAAACGTGGTTGCTCTTGAGTACCACTTACCTTACGGCGGATACTCTTTTTGATTTTAATGCGACGTGCTAATTTTTTATCTAGTCTTCCCATAATTATCTATTTTTTAGCTGCTGTCTTACCAGCTTTACGACGAATCACTTCACCTACTTCACGAATACCTTTGCCTTTGTAAGGCTCTACTTGTCTAAGAGATTTAATCTTAGCCACTATTTGTCCTACCAATTGTTTATCGATTCCTTCTATAGATACAATTGGATTTTTTCCTTTCTCCATTACAGCATTAACTAAAACCTCTTCTGGAAGTGCAAAAAATATACTATGAGAGTATCCGAGATTTAATTCTAAAACATTTTTATCACAAACAGCTTTAAAACCTACACCTACTATCTCTAGTTTTCTACTAAATCCATCTGTTACACCTACTACCATGTTATTAATCAAAGCACGGGTTAAGCCATGAAGGGCTTTGTGTCTTTTTTGTTCAGTTGGGCGCTCACATTGTAATACGCCACCTTCTATTTTAACTTGAATTTCAGACTCCAGTTGTTGAGTAAGTGAACCTTTTGGTCCTTTTACAGTAACCAAATTTTTTGGACTTATCTCTATATTAACTCCCGCAGGGATCTGTATTTCTTTTTTTCCGACTCGCGACATAATATTATTTACTCTTGATTAATAAATATAACACAACACTTCTCCTCCAATATTCAACTGCCGTGCTTCTTTATCAGTCAATACGCCTTTTGATGTGGATAATATTGCTACACCGAGACCATTTAGCACTCGTGGTAATTTATCAGCTGCCACATACTTACGAAGCCCAGGCTTACTTATACGCTCTAAGTTTAAGATAGCAGACTCTTTAGTTTCTAAGCTATATTTTAAAGCAATCTTGATAGTTCCTTGCAGAGTGCTATCATCAAATTTATAATTGAGTATATATCCTTTCTCGTATAATACTCTTGTAATCTCTTTTTTAAGATTAGAAGCTGGTACCTCTACAATGCGATGTCTCGCTTTTATAGCATTTCTAATGCGGGTGAGGTAGTCAGCAATGGTATCGGTCATCATAGTTTGTTACCGTTTAATATGCCAAAAAAATTGAACTGCAAATTTAGTACTTTTATTCTAATAAAAAAATTACCAACTAGCTTTGGTAATTCCAGGTATTTTTCCATCAGAAGCCATTTCTCGGAATACATTTCGGCAAATCCCGAATTTACGCATATAACCCTTGGGACGACCAGTGATTTTACAACGATTATGTAACCTTACTCTTGAAGAATTTTTTGGTAATTTATCTAAAGCTTCCCAATCTCCTGCTTCTTTTAGTATTTTTCGCCTCTCAGCGTACTTTTCTACTATCTTTTCACGCTTTACTTCTCTTGCGATAATGGATTTCCTTGCCATGTTGTTCTTTCTTTATATATTATTAACTTTAGCTTTTGAGAATGGCATACCTAGTGATTTAAGTAACTCGTATGCCTCTTCATCTTTCTTAGCAGTAGTAACAAAAGTAATATCCATGCCTGTTATTTTGCTCACTTTCTCTATACTTATTTCAGGGAAAATAATCTGTTCTTTCACGCCGAGAGTATAATTACCTCTTCCGTCAAAGCCTTTATCATTTACTCCTTTGAAATCACGTACACGTGGCAATGCTACAGTAAAAAGTCTATCAATAAACTCATACATCCTATCTCCTCTAAGTGTTACTTTTGCTCCTATCGGCATTCCTTCACGAAGCTTAAAATTAGCTACTGATTTTTTAGCTATGGTAGCTATCGCACGTTGTCCTGTAATAGTAGTAAGTTCTTCAACTCCTACATCTACTAATTTTTTATCAGCAACCGCAGCACCTATACCCTTATTAATAACGATTTTTTCAATCTTAGGTACTTGCATCGGAGATTTATACTCAAACTTCTTCATCAAGGTTTCTTTGACCTCGTTGAGATATTTTTCTTTGATTCTAGGTATCATACTCACAATCTTTCTTTAGTTATTAAGCCTTGAGCGAGGTATGCTCTTTAAAATATCTTTGTAACTTGCCTGCATCATCTAGCTTACGACCTGTGCGGCGTGGTTTATCTGATTTAGGATCTACTACCATTAGATTACTCAAATGAATAGTACCTTCTTTCTCGATAATTTCACCGTTAGGGTTAGAAGCAGAAGGTTTTTGGTGCTTTACCACCATGTTCACTCCACGTACTATAGCACGTTGCTTGATTCGGTCTATTTTCACTACTTCTCCCCGCTCTCTTTTTTTATTTCCAGCGATTACCTCTACAGTATCTCCTACTTTAAGGTGCAGTTTAGTTTGTACTTTTTTCTTGGTCTCCATACTCATCATTCGATTTTAAGCCCTGTATTATTTGTAATATAAATTACAATACTTCAGGAGCTAACGAAACAATCTTCATAAATTTTTTTTCTCTCAATTCACGAGCAACGGGTCCGAATATACGAGTACCGCGAGGTTCGTCATTTCCGCCCAATAAAACAGCGGCATTATCTTCAAATCGGATGTAAGATCCGTCTGAACGTCGCACTGCTTTGCGAGTGCGTACTACTACGGCCTTAGATACTGTACCTTTTTTCATATTACTAGAAGAAAGGGCTGATTTTACCGTAACTACAATCTTGTCGCCTACTGAGGCGTATCTTTTTCCAGTTCCGCCGAGTACACGAATGCAAAGAACTTCCTTTGCTCCGCTATTATCAGCTACACTTAAACGTGATTCTTGTTGTATCATAATTATAAAAAATTACTTTGCTCGTTCAAGGATTTCTACTAATCGCCAACGCTTATTTTTACTCAAAGGACGACATTCCATGATTCGAACTAAATCACCAATTTTACATTGGTTTTCTTCATCATGAGCCGTGAATTTTTTACTCTTTGTAAAAAACTTACCATACATAGGGTGCTGTAATCTTCGCTCCACTACCACAGTGATTGACTTAGTCATTTTATCGCTGGTAACTTTACCAACTCTTTCTTTTCTTAAATTTCTTTCGGTCTGCTCCATTGTTTATATCAGTTATTTATCGCAAAACCACTACATTCATTTCTTCGGCAAGCTGTGCAGTGAATTTTTTGCTTGCTTTGATACCATTTTCTTTCTCTACTTGAATCAAGGTTTCAGAAAAAATCTTACTCGTGATTGTGGAAGAAGATAATAGCATCTCTTTACATTTTTCTCTTATTGAGGTATATTCTTTTTGTCGCATCTCTGTATTGAGTTGCGCAATAAAGCGACGACCTGCCCTAATTTTAGTAGGGCTTTCTAGAGGAGCAACCGTATTAGCGAAAACTAGCTTTTGAAGCATTTCTTTTTCGATTTTTATACGTTCTTTAAGCTCCTGTATATTTAATTCTTTTATCTCAGGATTTTTCATGACTTACTCAACATAATCTCTACGAACAACAAATTTAGTCTTTATAGGAAGTTTCTGTGCAGCAAGATAAAGAGCTTGTTCGGCAACACGATATGGCACACCATCCAACTCAAATAAAATTCTTCCTGGACGGACTGGAGCTACCCAATATTCGGGAGCACCTTTGCCTTTACCCATCCTTACTTCCGCAGGTTTTTTAGTAATAGGCTTATCAGGAAATATGCGAATCCAAATTTTCCCTTCTCTCTTCATAGTACGAGAGATAGTAATTCGACACGCTTCAATCTGACGGCTTGTAATCCTACCTATCTCCTCTGCTTTGATTCCAAAAGAACCAAAATCTATATTATGACCTCGGGTAGCGATACCCTTGATGCGTCCTTTATGGGTCTTTCGATACTTAACTCGTTTCGGCTGTAACATACTCTTTTACTTTTTTCTTGATTAACAAAAGACTCTCTCGGTACTATTGGCGACGACGGCGGCGACCTCCACTGTTTCCTCCTCCTTCACGACGACGACGTTGAGATTGTCCTGATTTTTCATTATTTGAACTATTATTGCTACTAGTAGGTGTTTCAGGTGATAAATCTACCTTACCATATATCTCTTTTTTGAAAATCCATACTTTCACCCCAATTTTTCCATATACAGTATTGGCTTCTACAATTGCATAATCAATATCTGCACGTAATGTGTGAAGAGGAATACGTCCTTCCTTGTATTGTTCAGTTCTCGCCATCTCAGCACCACCTAATCTACCAGCAAGTTTTATTTTAATTCCTTGTGCACCTACTCGCATAGCCGATGAAATAGCTTGCTTCATAGCGCGGCGATATGAAATACGAGCTTGTAATTGTTGGGCTATGGTTTCTCCTACAAGATAAGCATCTATTTCAGGTCTCTTGATTTCAAATATATTAATTTGAACATCTTTTTTCGTGATATTTTTAAGCTCTTCTCTAATCTTATCTACTTCTGCACCACCTTTTCCAATTACTACGCCTGGGCGAGCAGTATGGATAGTAAGTGTAATACGTTTTAAAGTACGCTCTATGATAACTTTAGAGATGCTTCCTTTTGGAATACGAGCCTTAATATATTTTCTAATTTTTTCATCTTCAATTAATTTATCCGAAAAATCTTTTCCGCCAAACCAATTTGAATCCCAACCTCTTATGATGCCCAGTCTAAATGAAACTGGATTTACTTTTTGTCCCATTGAAATTTTATTTACTTATTTTCAATTCTTATCCAGATATTATTTATCTGCGATTTCGTTATCTTGTTTCGAAACGATTTCGCCATCAATTCTTGAATCTACTACCAATGTAATATGATTAGAACGCTTGCGAATACGGTGTCCTCTACCTTGTGGGGCAGGGCGTAGTCTTTTAAGCATGCGCCCACCATCTACAAACAGTTCTTTTATGTAAAGATTTGCATCACCTATTTCTAGTTTATCGTTCTTTATCTCCCAATTTGCAATTGCAGTTTTAAGAGCTTCTTCCATTTTGCGTGCACCTATTTTAGGTTCAAAACGTAGAATATTCAATGCTTCAAAAACACCTTTTCCTCTTACAAGATCTGCCACTAAGCGCATTTTGCGTGGAGGAGTAGGTAGATTTCTCAAAGTTGCTTTTGCAGCACCTAACTCACCAGCCATGGCTTTTTTCTTCTCTTTTTCAGCTTCTTTGCGAAGGCGTATTCGCACTGATTTTTTTAGTTTTTTTGTTTCCTGTTCCATTACTTCTTACGTTTATCTTTCTTAGCAACGTGTCCACGAAAGTTACGAGTAGGAGCAAATTCTCCTAGACGATGCCCTACCATGTTTTCAGTTACTAACACAGGAATAAATTTATTCCCATTATGAACTGCAAATGTCTGCCCCACAAAGTCTGGGGAAATCATAGAGCGACGTGACCAAGTTTTTATGACCGACTTCTTACCTGATGCTAACATTGCATCAACTTTTTTAAGAAGAGTATGCTCTATGTAAGGTCCTTTTTTTAGTGAACGTGCCATTATTTTTTCTTTTTAACTCGGATTAAACGGTCAGAATATTTATTGTTGCGGCGAGTTTTCTTACCTTTAGAATACAAACCTTTACGTGAGCGAGGGTGTCCACCTGATGCACGACCTTCACCACCACCCATAGGGTGATCTACTGGGTTCATTGCTACGCCACGAGTACGAGGGCGGCGACCTAACCAGCGTTTTCTGCCAGCTTTACCCACAGTAGTGTTCATGTGATCTGCATTAGATACAGAACCAATTGTGGCTATACAAGTTTGTAATACAAGTCTAATTTCACCCGAAGGTAATTTAATACTTGCATATTTACCTTCCCTGCCAAGCAACTGTGCATAAGCACCAGCACTTCTAACAACTGCACCACCTTTACCAGGCTTAAGTTCTATGTTATGAATTACAGTACCTAATGGTATATTCCCAATTGGAAGAGCATTACCTACTTCTGGGGCTACTTCTTCACCTGAAATTACTGTCTGACCAACTTTAATTCCTGATGGAGCCAACATGTAGCGTTTTTCGCCGTCTTCATATTGAAGAAGAGCAATTCTTGCTGTACGAACTGGATCATATTCAACAGATAAAACTTCTGCTGGAATATCAAACTTATCACGTTTGAAATCAATAATACGATACTTCTGCTTGTGTCCTCCCCCTCTGTAGCGTACAGTCATTTTGCCTTGGCTATTACGTCCCCCACTTTTCTTTAAGGTAACAGTAAGCGATTTTTCAGGCTTACTTTTTGTAATTTCCGCAAATGTGGGCGCCAGCCTGAAACGTTGTCCAGGTGTTGTAGGCTTTAATTTTTTTACCGCCATTTCCTTTTATCTTTTTAACTGGCAATTATTCTAATTAGTGGAATACTAACTTGCAACTGCCAAACTTCTTTTATTTATTTATATATCACCATAAAAGTCTATAAACTCGCCCTCAGCCAATGTAACAATGGCTTTTTTGTAGGATTTAGTTTTGCCACTGATGATGCGGCTTTTAGTATATCGGGTTTTTAATTTACCGCGATAATTCATTGTATTTACAGAGTCCACTACTACACCGTACATTTCTTTTACGGCTTCTGAAATCTGAATTTTGTTAGCACTTTTATCTACTAAAAAGGCATATCTTTCTTTGTTCCCTTTTATTTTTTCAGGTAAAGTAGCAACTTTTTCTGTAATCAACGGCTTTTTTAAAATATCTGTCCTATCCATGATTCATTCAATATTTTTATTGTAACAAAGTCTCAATCGTATCCAAAGAACTTTTTGTGATAATCAACTGATCCGCATGCAATATCTCAAAAGTACTTAACTCACTTGTAGGAAGCACTCGTGCTTTTTGTAAGTTACGACTTGATAAGTAAATATTAGGATCATTTTGGTTAGTGATAAGCAAAGTTTTTTTACCATCAAAAGAAAAGCCTTGTAAAAAAGAAATAAATTCTTTTGTCTTTGGAGAATCTAACATAAAGTCATCAACAATTGTGATGCAGGCATCTTTAGCCTTATATGACAAAGCTGATTTTCTTGCTAGTCTTTTCAGCTTTTTGTTAAGCTTGAAGTGATAATCACGTGGACGAGGGCCGAACACACGACCACCACCTCTAAAGACTGGTGACTTTATGCTACCTGCTCTGGCAGTACCTGTCCCTTTTTGTCTTTTGATTTTTCTAGTAGAACCTGATATCTCAGCACGTTCTTTGGTTTTATGTGTACCTTGTCTTTGATTAGCTTGGTACTGTTTTACGTCTAAATAAATAGCGTGATCGTTGGGTTCTATCCCAAAGATTGCTTCCGACAAGGTTACAGTTTCACCCGTCTCTTTACCCGTTTTATCAAAAATTTTAAATTCCATGGTCTTACTTCTCTACAATCACAAATGAATTTTTCGCACCTGGTATTGATCCACTCAATACTAATAAATTTTGTTCTGGCATAATCCTCAAAACACGAAGGTTTTCAGTTCTTACCTTATCATTCCCCATTCTACCTCCCATCCGCAGGCCTTTAAATACGCGTGCTGGATAAGATGCTGCACCTACTGAACCTGGTGCACGAAGGCGATTGTGCTGCCCGTGTGTTGCGTCTCCAACTCCTCTAAAACCATGACGTTTTACTACGCCTTGGAATCCTTTCCCTTTTGACTGACCAACTACATCTACAAACTCACCCTCAGAAAATAAATCCTCTACTCTTATCACATCTCCTAGTTTGTATTTCCCTAATTCAAATCCTTTGAATTCAAGTACTTTACGTTTAGGTGTGGTTTTTGCTTTTTGAAAATGACCTAGCATTTGGGAAGAAGTGTTTTTCTCTTTCTTCTCTCCAAAAGCTACTTGAATAGCTTCATATCCATCATTTTCTATTGTCTTGACTTGTGTAACTACACAAGGACCGACTTGAAGTACAGTACAAGCAAGTTGCTTCGCAACTTCACCTTCATTTTGGTATAGACTAGTCATACCAACTTTTTTACCTATTATCCCTGACATCTTTGCCTATATTTTAAAATAAAACTACTCATACCCATTTGAACAAGTAGTTGTAAATAAAAATCACGTGTATTTCTTGAAACGGAGTGCAAATCTAGGGATTAATAATTAGACTACCAAGTTCTATTGTAAAATAGTTCAAATAAAATATGAGTATTTTTCTTCTTCATTTTAGAATATATTTTTACTAATATTAGTCTATCTTTTAGCACCATAATAAGGGGTTTACGCTTAAATTCTTTACTTTTGCACTTTAATTAATAAAAAGTAATGCAAAATATCCGAAATATTGCCATCATTGCTCACGTTGATCACGGCAAAACTACCCTTGTGGACAAAATTATCCACTTTTCTAAACTCTTCCGAGAAAATCAAGAATTTGATGATTTGATTCTGGATAACAATGATTTAGAGAGAGAAAGAGGTATTACCATCACCTCCAAGAATGTATCTGTCCGCTACAAAGATGTTAAAATTAATATTATTGATACGCCTGGTCACGCTGATTTTGGAGGAGAAGTAGAGCGTGTTCTCAAAATGTCTGATGGAGTGCTTCTTTTGGTAGATGCCTTTGAAGGACCTATGCCACAGACTCGTTTTGTACTTAGCAAAGCACTTAATCTAGGTTTGAAGCCTATCGTAGTGGTCAATAAAGTAGATAAGCCTAACTGTCGCCCTGACGAGGCACACGAGGCTGTCTTTGATTTGATGTTTAGCTTAGATGCTACCGAAGATCAGTTAGATTTTGTTACTGTGTATGGCTCAGCCAAAAATGGTTGGATGTCAGAAGATTGGAATAAACCTACTGATTCGATTGAGCCTCTGATAAAATCTATTGTAGAGAATATCCCTCCTGCTCCTAATCAAGAAGGTGATCCACAAATGCAAATTACTTCTTTGGATTATTCTTCTTTTGTAGGTCGTATTGCGATTGGCAGAGTCAAACGTGGTACAATTAAAGAAAATACTGATTTAGCTCTTTGTAAGGCAGATGGTTCTGTAAAAAAGGTGCGTATCAAAGAATTGAACGTGTTTGAAGGATTAGGTAAAAATAAAGTAAGTGAAGTTTCTTCTGGTGAGATTTGTGCCATAACAGGAATTGATGATTTTGATATTGGTGATACATTAAGTGATTTGGCTAATCCTGACCCACTCCCTCGTATCTCAGTAGATGAACCTACGATGAGTATGTTGTTTACAATCAATAATTCTCCATTCTTTGGAAAAGAAGGAAAATTCGTAACTTCTAGACATTTGCGTGATCGCTTGATGAAAGAAATTGAGAAAAACCTTGCTCTTAAAGTAGAGGCTACTGATAGTGAAGATAAATTTTTAGTGTATGGTCGTGGTATCCTGCACCTTTCTGTGTTAATAGAGACAATGCGTCGTGAAGGGTATGAGTTCCAAGTAGGACAACCTCAGGTACTTTTCAAGGAAGTCAACGGACAAAAGCATGAGCCTTTTGAAATCCTAGTCGTAGATGTGCCTGCAGAGGTATCTGGCAAAATCATAGAGTTAGTAACTCAAAGGAAAGGCGACTTAATGGTGATGGAAACTAAAGGCGAGTGGCAGCACTTAGAGTTTAGTATCCCAGCAAGGGGGCTAATAGGGCTTAGAAATCTAGCACTTACTGCTACTGCTGGTGAAGCTGTGATGAACCACCGTTTTGATGAGTATAAACCTTTCAAAGGCGAAATTACTACTCGTGCCAACGGTTCTCTTATCTCTATGGAAACAGGTATGAGTACAGGATATGCTCTTGATAAACTTCAAGATAGAGGACGCTTCTTTGTAGAACCAGGTGAGGAGCTTTACATAGGACAGGTAATCGGTGAGCATAGTAGAGATACTGACTTGGTACTCAATGTTCAGAAAGGAAAAAAACTTACTAACATGCGTGCTTCTGGTACAGATACCAATGTGAAGATTGCACCTAAAATTCATTTTTCTCTAGAAGAAACCTTAGAGTATATCAAGAAAGATGAATACGTAGAGATTACTCCTAAGTCTATCCGCATGCGTAAAATCGTTTTAGATGAAAATGAAAGAAAACGTTTTAAAAACGCTGATTAATCAGTAATTTCTTGCACCTAATCTAAATAATTTTCTCCCTTTATAAACATCTACTTTAATGAAATTAAAGTAGATGTTTTTTTAACACTCAATACAATTCTGTAAAATTCAGTCTAAGCTATTAAATCTAGTTTTTTATTGATAATTAATCCTATAAAAATACAATTTAGTTATATACTCTCGTTATAAAAAATAATCTTGGTTTGAAATCCCCTCTATAGAACGCTTTTGATTAAGCAAATTTGACTTTATTTCTTACATATCATTAATCCTTTTTTATTTATGAAAAAGTCATTACTCTATGCTCTAGGCTTTGATTTCAAACCATTGCCTATTGATGCTTCGCTTCAACGAATGCTCCTTTTTTCATTTTCCATCGCCCTTTGGCTCTTTACTCCCCTACTCTGTCTTCCACAAGATGGCAATAATGATGCAAGTTTCAATCCTGATGATGTAGGATTTGGCAACTCAGATTACACCTCTATTATCTTAGGTTTGCAAGAGGATGGGAAACTGATTTTAAGTAAGAGGATACCGTGTACATCCTTTTGTCAAACAATCATCAGATTGAATGCAGATGGTAGTGAAGATCAATCATTTACAGAACATCCTATTAATGGTGGTTTAATTTCAATAGATATACAGACAGATGGTAAAATCATATTAGGAGGTTACTTTTATATATTAGAAGGGGAAGAACTCAATCGAGTTATACGCCTCAATAGTGATGGAAGCCTAGATACAAGTTTTGAGGCAGACATTGGCTTTCTAGACGATACAGCATTTACTCCAACAAAAATCATCCTACAAACAGATGGTAAA
Organism: Cytophagales bacterium; assembly: GCA_038248005.1. Lineage (GTDB taxonomy): Bacteria > Bacteroidota > Bacteroidia > Cytophagales > Microscillaceae > JAABSX01. The sequence goes on from JBBRUH010000041.1 coordinate 17,475, forward strand.
ATACTGGTAAGTGGGCTGATAAATCCGCCTAATCCAAATGAAGGGGAAAGAAGTTTTATCGTTCGCTTAGAATCAGATGGAACGCTAGATCCTAGTTTTTCTACTGGTACACAAGGGTTTAATGGTGAAGTTATGGACTTTGAATTACAGCCTGATGGTAAAATATTAGTAGCAGGTAAGTTTACAAGGTATCAATTTCAACCTTGCCCCTCACTTATTCGGCTTGAAGCAAATGGTAGTTTTGATACTAGTTTTGAACTAGATGAAGAATTTGAGGAAAATATATTAAGTATTCTCTTGGCTCCTGACAACAAAATCTACCTAGCAAGTACTACTTTTGACTTAAGTTTAAAAATAGCTCGCCTATTTAGGAATGGTGATATAGATAATGATTTTCTGATGGATGAAGATATAAGTATCCTTAATCAGGATTTTTGGAACCTGAGTATTCCATTAGCATTGCAAGAGGACGGTAGTATATTAATTGGTGGTTATTTAGCAGCTTGGTTAAGTGAAGAGTATATTCCTCATAGAAATTTATTTAGATTTGATGAGAATGGTAATTTTGATGAAACCTTCTCGCCTATTAATTATTATAGCCCCTTTGTTTCATTAGCCAGAACTATTTATAACATTGTAATTCAGCCAGACAATAAAATGCTTGTGATAGGATCATTTTCAAATTTTAATGGTGCTCTGTCCCCTGGAATTGTCCGACTTAATGAAGATGGAAGCAATGATGATGGCTTTTTGGTCAATAACGGTAGTGGTATCTCAAATGAAGGTCTCCAAGTAGGCCTTCAATCTGATGATAAAATCATTATTTCAGGTTATTTCGATGGCTATAATGGCTTATTTAGAAAAGGAATCGCACGCC
>JBBRUH010000042.1:0-18342 GCA_038248005.1 Cytophagales bacterium
GTCGACATGCAGCGCGCGCAGCGCCACGTCGAGCTCGGCATCGCTATCGCAACGCGCGGCGCCCGACGCCCCGGCGCCGTCGCGCGGCTTCACGATGATCGGATAGCCGACCTGCTCCACGACCGCGCGGACATAAAATTATAGGAGAAGGGTGGCATCAAAAGTATGGAGAAGCTCACGCAGAAGTAAATGCAATCAAAAGTATCAGCAATTTGGATGTTTTACCCGAATCTACTGTCTATATTAACCTTGAACCCTGTTCGCATTTTGGTAAAACACCTCCCTGTGTAGATTTACTTATCAAACATAAGGTTAAAAAAGTAGTCATCAGCAACACTGACCCTAACCCCAAAGTAGCAGGCAAAGGACTAGCAAAACTCCAAGAACAAGGGATAGAAACGGAAACAGGCATCCTAGAAGCAGAGGGAGCAATGCTTAATCGCAGATTTTTTACTTTCTTTGAGAAAAACCGTCCTTATATCCTACTCAAATGGGCTGAAACGGCTGATGGCTTTATTGCACGTGAAAACTTTGACTCTAAATGGATTAGCAATGAGATAAGCCGTATGTGGGTGCATCAGTGGAGAGGTGAAGAAGATGCAGTACTTGTAGGCAAAAATACAGCTCAATATGACAACCCTCAGCTCAATGTTCGTGATTGGGAAGGCAGAAATCCTATCCGATTAGTGATAGACCCACACCGTCGTTTAGACAGTAATTTGAATCTATTTGACCAAAGTATTCCTACGCTTTGTTATAATTTTGTAGAAAACAGACAGTTGCACAACCTTGAGTTTGTCAAGATAAATCCACATCATTTTTTGCCTAGTTTACTGCAAGACCTTTACAAGAGAGAGATACAGTCTATCTTAGTAGAAGGAGGTGCGCAGTTATTACAATCTTTTATAGAGGCGAATTTATGGGATGAAGTACGCATTCTTAAAAGTCAGACTACCTTTGGTTCGGGTTTATCAGCACCAAAGTTTTCAGGTGTACTTAGTCAGACGAGAAGGGTAATAGATGATCAATATTTTGAATACGATAACCCAAATGCGATAGGCTTGATGATATAAAATTCTTTTTTGAATAGAAAAAACAGATAGTTATGTAACTTTGTATCTATGGGAATACAAAAGATTTGGCAAAAATTTAAGGATGATTTCTTAGAAAAAGACAGGCAGGAGAATTATTTTATCAATCACTCAGCCTCTGCCCTTGTCTATTTGGGGCATTTGTTTGCTGAAAATGCCTTTGATAAAAGCCAAAGCGAAGCTTTTATTAAGCTTATCTGCCAAGAAGATACTGAAACACGCCAAGAAATAACTAATAGATTACAGTTCTTTTTGAAGGGAATGTTAGAAGAAAACTTTCATTACAGCGCTGCTCATACCGATTTGATGTCGCCCACAGAAGTAAGGAATAATATTTTTGCTGCTTTTTGGACTATCATATCTTACTGCAACGAAAGCCAAAATCTAATACCAGAAGAAGAATCACTCAGAAATAAATTTACCCTATTCATCAAGCAGAGTCATCCTCCTAAGCTCAATCTCAAGTACCAAAATCTTAAAAATACAAATTTTAGTTATGCCAATCTAAAAGAAATAGATTTTAGTTTTGCGAATCTAGCCAATGCTAATTTTATCCACGCCAAGATAACCCATAGCAATTTCTATAATGCAGATTTAAGAGAGGCAAATCTCTATTGCAGTGATTTTGAGGCATCATTTTTTAGTTTTACTAATTTTTATAAAACTAATCTTGCACAATCTTCCCTAGTAAAGTCTGTCTTGCACGGAGCTAATTTTGAAGAGGCAGACCTATCAGAAGCTAATCTAAGTGAATGTGAAGCAGATAATACTAACTTCGTGGGAGCAGATATGATGCTTGCCAAACTGATAGAGGGAGACTTTACGAGAAGTGATTTTAGAGATTGTAATCTCACCAGAGCTGATTTGAGCAAAAGTAATTTAGAGGAAGTTTCTTTTCAAAATGCCAATCTCTATCAAGCTCTATTGCATGATGCCAAGATAGACAAGGTCAATTGGGAAGTGAAATCACTCAAAAAAGCAGAATTTAAAAAAGCAACTATTGAAGAAAGTCTCTATTTATTCTTGCAAAGACAGGGTGCTATCTTAAAATAAAATTATTTTGGAAGAGATGAGTTATTGAGTCATTAAGTCATTGGGTCATTAATTTGCTTATGATTTATTCTCGTTACTCAATTCTAACTCCTCGCTTCTTTTATCATTCACATTTACACACCCAAACTATGAAAAAGGTAATCATCGCATCTCAAAACCCTACGAAAATAGAGGCTACTCGCTTTGGCTTTGAGCTTATCCTTCCCAAAGAATCTTTTGAGTTTGAAGGGGTAGATGTGCCTTCTGGCGTAAGCGAACAGCCTATGACAGATGATGAAACCTACCAAGGAGCATCACAAAGAGCTATTAATGCAAAAGAAAAGCAACCCGAAGCCAACTTTTGGGTAGGGATAGAAGGTGGAGTGATGCCTCGCTATGGGCATTTGGAAGCATTTGCTTGGGTAGTGATATTGAGTAAAACTGAATCAGGATTTGCCAGAACAGCTTCTTTTTTGCTTCCTCCACCCATTGCTACTTTGGTGAAGCAGGGCATGGAGCTGGGGCATGCCGATGACCAGTTTTTTGGACGAACTGATTCTAAAAAGAAAAATGGAGCAGTAGGTATTTTGACCAAGAACCAAATCAATAGAGCAGAGTATTATACACAAGCAGTCATATTGGCACTCATTCCCTTCTTAAATTCAGAAATTTATTTTAACTAAAAAATAAACTTTACCAAACTCTTTTTGCTAAAAAAACAAGCAGATAGTTCTATTTTTTAGTAATTTATTCATATTTCTAAGCGTTAAGTGAATGAATCTTTACCTAAATATAAAGTTTATATGAAGTTAGCAAAATTGATTGCTAAGTTCCATAAATATTTTTAGCTTTAAAAAATTAAATAAATTAGTAAATTTATGCAAGAATCATATTTTTCACTGAGCCAAGCCTATGACAGGCTTGCACAACTGAAAAGCAAACAAGAGTATCAGCAACTTGATGAAAGTGAATCCGAAGAAATGGATGCTATCCAAGAAATGATTCAAGAAAACTCAGATTCAGATTTCTTAGATTATTAATCACCTTAGCCTCGCTTGATCTTTCAAGCGAGGCATTATTTTTTAAATCTAGTTTAATACCTTTTTTTGATAGAAAGCTATTTTTTTGCCTCTATAAAAAACTTATCTTTGTGAGAAGCTGTTTCGATAAAAATAAATTTATTTTATTAAAACACTTAATTTCACAAAATAAACTATAAAAATATGGCAGTATTAAATATCCCTGACCAAGGCAAAAGCATCAAAGATGTATCAGAGATTAAAACTTTCCTCAATGAAAGAGGTGTTTTTTTTGACCAATGGGAAGCACAAGTAAAGTTTGATGAGACTGCAGACCAAGAAACAGTTTTGAATGCTTATTCGCATGCACTTAAGCCTTACATGGATTCTCAAGGCTACAAAACTGCGGATGTCATCAATATCAACTCTCAAACCCCTAATTATGAGGCTGTACGTAATAAGTTTTTGAGTGAGCATCTTCATACTGAGGATGAAGTACGCTTTTTTGTGGATGGTAAAGGCTTCTTTTGGTTTAACCTAGACAATGGCAAAGACCCTATCTTTAATGTAATGTGTGAAGCTGGCGATTTAATCTCAGTTCCTGCCAATACAAAGCACTGGTTTGATGCTGGCAAAGAAAACCCAAGTGTCAAAGCCATTAGAGTATTTATAGACCAATCAGGCTGGGTGCCTCATTATACAGAATCTGGTGTGGATGTAGATTATAATCCTGCTTAAAGCTAGTTGAATAAATAAGTGAGAGATGAGGTATAAATTATGAGTTATGAGTTTTTAATAATCTGACAATGAGTGTTTTACCTAAAATAACTTGTCACTTTATCTAATCATTATTCCTTAGAGATCGAGTTACTAAATAAAAAAGAGATTGAGATATGATATATTCAATCTCTCAATCTCCTAATTACATAATCTCTTACTTATTTCCCTTCAAAATTTTATGATAGCGATCCATATCATTAAATAAACTAAGAGCAGCTTTCAAATCAGAGTCATATTTAAAGAAAGCCTCAGTTTGTCCGCTTTCTAAATAATAATGTGCTACGATTTCTATTTCTAACAGTGCTTTGATTTCTTCTTTGTGTAACTCTAAGTCTTGAATCTTGCTACTAGATATTTTTGATTTGAGTGATTGTATTTGGTTTTGTATTCCATCATAATATTTCTCTTCTTTTGCCTTCACTTCTAGTTCTTCTAGGCTTCTTTCTACCTCAGTAGTATAGTTATAATCCTTGCCTTTAAGCCAAGTCAAAAATACTTGGTATTCAGCCTCTGTAAGTTTAAAATCTTTGGCAAGCTTGATACTAGAATGTTTGAGGGCATAGACATTGGCATATTCAAAGATATAATTTTTGCTATTAAGTGCATTGGCTATCGGAGCATATTTGAGTTCACTGACATCTATATCAGGGTTAACTCCTGTTCCATCATATACAGTGCGTCCGTTTTTGGTTTTAAAGGCAGTACGGAGAGAATCAGCAAATTTATCAACAGTACCATCTTCTTTGCGGTGCGTGTAATCTAAGGCTTGTATGCAGCGTCCGCTAGGGGTGTAATATTTAGCAATGGTTACTTTGAGCTGTGAGTTATAAGAGAGTGGGCGAGTAGTCTGTACCAATCCTTTTCCAAAAGACCTCTGACCTACTAATACTCCTCTGTCATAATCTTGCATTACGCCTGATACTATTTCAGAAGCAGAAGCACTACGGTTATTGATAAGAATAATCAATGGGATTTCAGTATCAAGAGGCTCGTTTAGAGAGCGATAAGTTCTGTTCCATTCTTCTATTCTTCCTTTAGTACTTACTACTTCTAAATCACGAGGGATAAATAAATTACAGATATTGATAGACTCATTGAGCAGACCGCCAGGATTGCCACGAAGGTCAATGATGAGTTTTTTAGCCCCTTGTTTTTTAAGGTTTTCTACGGCTGATTTTACATCTTGTGATGCATTATTGGTAAATTCACTTAGTTTAAAATAGCCTACTTCGCTGCTAACCATTCCCTGATAAGGTACATTGGGTATTTTAATGTTTTCACGATTGAGAGAGATTTCACGGCTTCCTTCGTCACCATAAGATTTAATCTCTAGACGAACTTTGCTGCCTGCTTGTCCTTTGAGAAGCTTACTTACTTCGTCTGAATCTTTGCCCGCAAGTGGTATTCCATCAATTTTTAATACTTCATCTCCTATTCTTAGTCCGCTTTTATGTGCTGGAAAATCTTCATAAGGCATGATAATGACAGTTTTGCCATTTCGATTTCCTACCAAAGCTCCTATTCCACCATACTGCCCTGTGGTCATGGTGCGGTAATTTTCTATTTGGTCTTCTGCGATGTAGTTGGTATAAGGGTCTAATGAGTTAAGCATAGCATCTATGCCAGTTCTCATGATTGTATTTGGATTTACGTCATCTACATAAAATTTATTAACCTCACGATAAAGAGTAGTGAAAATATCAATGTTTTTTTGAATCTCAAACAGGCGATCTTTGTAGCTAAAAGCAAACATGCTGGTAGCCATGAACAGAATGAGGGTAAAGGCAATAAATTTATTTTTTCTAGTCATCATGGTAATGGTAATTTTAAGAATTATGAAACAGATGATAAAAGAACGGATTAAATATACAGATTATTCCCTTAAAATGGGTAATAGCTTTGTTATTTTTTTCTCCATTTGTCGAAAAGAAATTTTTTCTTTGGCAACATACACAATAGCAATGTATTTTACGGAGTATAAACCATCTTTGTTAGATAATAAAGTTTTATGCAATCTATAAAGTTCCCGTATTCTTCTTTTGATCCAGTTTCGGTCTAGGGCTTTTTTGAAGTTTTTTTTGGGGACAGTAATTAATACTTGAGGTAAAGTAGGTTCTGGAAAGGTGTTTTTGATATATACAATTTTAAAGGGGAAAGAAAACTCGCCCTTTTTGATTTTGAATAGCTCCGAAATAGCAGGTTTGTAGCGTAATCGCTCTTGTTTAGGGAATGTTTTTTTCATAAAAAAAAGGATCAGTTTTATACAAATATGTACACAGCTGACCCCTTAAAGTCTAGAAAAACGGTTTATGTTTTAGCTACGAAAACGTGCCCCATCAGATACACTAAGCTTTTTACGACCTTTTGCACGGCGACGTGCCAATACTTTGCGACCATTTTTGGTGGCCATACGTTCACGAAAACCGTGCTTGTTACGGCGTTTTCTTTTTGAAGGTTGGAAAGTTCTTTTCATTTTTATGCTCCGATTAATGCTTTCTCAAAAATTAAGACTGCAAAAATAAACTTTTTTGGATTGACAAACAAATGAAACTTGGTTTTTTAGTGAATGTCTTTTGATAAATGGATGATTTAATGGTTTTAAATTGTAGGAAAGAGGAATAAAACCATCTAAAACTCTCAACATGCTTAACCTTCATAGACTCATATTTCTTTTTTAAAGCTATCAAACCCAACACAAGACCAAAACTAAAAATACAAAGACATACTTTTGATTTATCAGATAAATAAAGCTGTTACACACTGGTTATCAGCGCTTTACTTTTTTTATAACCATATATGCACATAGAAAACATAGGGAATTGCTTACGAAAAGCTCCTGTATTAGGCAGCAAAGTTTATCATTCTAAGATTCTCAAATAAAAAATTGACATAAATAATTGAAAATCAAAAAGTAACAACTCTAATAAGTAAGCTTGTCATCTGAATATCCAACGTAAATTCATCCTATTTTGAAGTAAAGTTAAGCCAAAGTGATATAGATGCCTTTGACTATTTAATTTATGCTCGTTCTGTGACTTAAAATAACCTACTAATTCAGACAAGACATCAAATAAGCTTTATAAAATTAAAGATTTTCAAAAAAAAAGATGAATTTTGGATAAATACCTTAAAAACATAGGCGTATTTAAGAGGTTGAAGACCATTATATTAAAAATAGAATAGACGAGTGCAAAAGATAGAACTTAAAAATATTATTCCTGAGCCACTTAAAGAGATTTTGGCAAGCCGAAAAGAAAGTGAGTCTATCTCAGAGATTTGGGGGCAAGAGCTTACATTTGAAAAAGGTAAAAACTACCAAGTTTATGCTCCTTCTGGCAAAGGAAAATCTACTTTTATACATATCTTGTATGGCATCCGTACTGATTTTTCTGGCTCGGTAAATCTTGAAGGACAAGATACAAAATCAATACCTTCTAAGCAATGGGCAGAAATTAGACAAAAACAAGTATCAGTAGTTTTTCAAGATTTGCGTTTGTTTTCAGACCTCACAGCCCAAGAAAATCTACAAGTAAAACTGGCTTTGCAGGAAGATGACCAAAGTGAAAAAGCACATCAAATGGCTGAAAAACTAGGAATATCACCTCTTTTGAATAAAAAAACGGAATTGCTTTCTTATGGAGAAAGGCAGAGGATAGCTATTATAAGGGCTTTGCTACAGCCGTTTGATTTTTTGCTTTTGGATGAGCCTTTTAGCCATTTGGATGAAGTGAATATTCAGAAAGCGATTCATCTTATCTTAGAAGCTTGTGAGACTCGCAAGGCTGGATTTATTATGACCTCTTTGGGTTATAATTATGGAATAGAGTGGCAACAGAAATTATTGTTATAAATTAGTAACATAATCTAGAGAAACGTCAACTTATTTTAGGATAGGACAACTTATCATTTACATGTCATTATTTACTAGGCATTAAAAAACCATCTTACTTTTGAGCAAGATGGCTATTATGTTATTCAACTTTTACAAGTCTTAATAACGACGATTACCGCCGCCACCACCACCACCGCCGCTGCCACCTGACCAGCCGCCTCCACCGCCGCCAGAACTACTCTCCTTAGGACGAGCTTTCTTTACGACAATTACACGTCCGTCAAATTCTTGTTCGTTCAAATCACGAATGGCGTTGTTGGCTTCACCGTCATCAGACATTTCTACGAATCCAAAACCTTTTGAATTACCAGTAAATTTGTCCATAATGATTTTCACTGAATCGACTTCTCCGAAACCTTCAAACAATTCTCTCAAATCGTTTTCTTCAGTTTCATAATTTAACTTTGCTACAAAAATGTTCATTGTACTTGAAAATAAATAAAATAGTAAAAAAAATTTAAAACAAGAATAAAAATGTGTAGCAAGAAAAATTGGAGAGCCAAAAAAACGATTGCTAAACAAAAAATTATTCACTTAATAGAACAAAGATAGTCACAAAAAAGGATAAATACAATGTTTATGTCTCTTGCCTACGAAATATTTTTTTAAAAGTAATATTTTACCAAAATTTTATTTGGTGTGTATTATCTTAGTAAAGTGATTTTACCTTGTTTTTTGAAAGTTTCTCCTGTTAAAATATTGATATATGTAGCAGCCCAAATATATATACCTACAGATGCTTCTTTACCATTCCAGCGTCCATCCCAAGATACTTCTTGTGTCAAGGTTTCAAAAACCAGTTCTCCCCATCTATTATACACCTTAAACTCTAAGCTTGCAAAGTCTTTTCCTAAGACTTCAAGTTGGTCATTGAGTAGGTCATTATTAGGTGAAAAAGCAGTAGGGATTTGTAATACAGGCTGACAATCTACAGTAATGTCAAAGCTTTTATACGCTACAGGGCAGTTTTCAATGTCTCTTGTGATTACAGAGTAGTTTCCTTCTTGAGCTTTTTCTGAGATATTAATGGTGCGAGTAATATCACCAGTAGGTTGCCAAAGATAGGTATAGCCTTCTTGTTCTTCACTTTCAGAGACTGCCTCCAAATCATATCCTATAAACTCTGGTGGACAAACAGTCAAAATGAAGCTTTCGGGGTTATTGCTATCTATGCTTGCAGCAGTAATCACAACTCTCTGATTAATCTCTTCGCTACAGCCATTAGGGTCTGTGTAAGAGTAGCTTATTTGTGGAGTATCTCCAGGCTCAAAGGCTGTAGGGTCAAACTGTGTCTGTGATGCACCATTCACCAAAAAGATTCCTCCCGCAGGACTTGCCATAAGTGTAAAAGGGAGGGAAGCATCACAATATTCAACATCCAAATCTATAAAATCCAAGACAGGCTGTGGATAAATGACAATGGTTTTTTCAATCTCATTCCTACATGAATTGATACCTTCATACTCAAAATTGATGGTATAACTTCTTACTCCGATTATACTTGGGTTAATGGTTTCTATTATTTCTGTTCGGCTTTGTCCATTGGCTTCTGTGATGATAACGCTAATGAGGATGCTCGTTTCAGCAACACAGTATCCTTCTGCAACATTGTTAAAGGCAAGTTGAGGAAGGGCTTTTACTTCTACTTCCTTTTGAGTGGTATTTTGACAGCCATTTGCATCTTGGTATATATAAACTACTTGATAGACTCCTACCCCTAAGCTACTAGGGTTAAATGTGGTACTTGCACTTCCATCTATCGTAAAAAAACTTGTAGAACTGCTAGGGCTGCCTTGTAAGGTCAGGCTAACATCCGAAACACAATATTCATCTAAAAGATTGCTAAATGCTGGTTCATTTGGCAGGGCATAGACCTCCACAGTGCGTGTAGTCTCCTCAGAACAATTTCCTCCTGTTCCCAAGACATAATTTACCTCATAAATCCCTACTCCTAGTGAGGCTGGATCAAATACACTCGCATTAGGAATATTCACACCATTGCCTTGCACACTGAAAACACCTCCACTTGGGTCAGCTTGAAGAGCAACAGGATTAGCCGTGATGCAATAGCCACTTTGTAAGTTTTCTATCTCTGGCCCTGCTTCTTGGATGACCGTTACTACTACTGAAGCTGTGCTATTACAGGTGCTTTGTGTACCTGTAACAGTGTAAGTAGTCGTTTCGGTAGGAGTTGCTATAGGGTTAGGGCAATCTGTACAACTTAAACCTGTAGCAGGAGACCAACTATAAGTATCCCTTCCTGTGGCTTCAAGAGGAGTGCTTTCACCTACACAGATGTTGATGGCATCTTCTGTAAGGGATAAGTTACTTGGCAATATCTGAATATCTTGATCAAAAGTACAATCTCCAATCTCTATCTCTAAATTATAAGTAGTCTCGGTAGTCGCATTAATTAGTCTGATTCGTCTGCAATCTGGGTCTAGGCAGGTAAATGCACCATTGCTAGAACTCCAAGTATAATTATCTGCCAAACGACTTTCTAACTCTATGACTTGATTAGGTATGCAGCGATAAACAATGCCATCAGGATATTCAGGTATAGGTACAATATCATCTAGGGGCAAAATATCAATTACTAAACTGTCAATGATTTCATTACTACAGCCTGCTCTAAGATAAATAGTAGAGGAGCGAGCTTCTGTTATACTTGCACTAGGTAGGAAAGTTAAGTTTCTTAAATCTTCTCCGATTGCATAGTTAATGTTGAATGGATAAGAAGCAGCAGGTGTACCCTCTATATTAACTATAAAATCTGTGCCTGCGATGGCAGTACCACCAAAATCAATGACATAAGTTTCAGCTCGGTTTGTAACATCACGGCCTACTTCTATCTCTCCATTCACACAGCCAGCGACTACTTCATCTATCACTGAATTAGTATTGAGAGAAAACTGAGGGACTTCACTGGTGATTTCTTCTACAAAAACTGCAGAATCAAATAATCCATCAAATCCATCCCCTATTTTAAGTGCAAGGGTATAAGTAGAACAGGGCGTAACATCTACCTCTGCAATTAGATTAACAGTATAGCCATCGTATTGTATATCTACACCTCCATTATTATTTTGGTAATAAGCTGTGTTAGTACATTGATTGACATTATTAATAGATACTGGGATATTGGTATTGGGCAGGAGAGCAATATTCTTTTTGTTGTAGTTGCCTCCTGAAGGATTAGACCCTGTGATTAAGAAAGCAAAAGCATCGTTGATATTTTGTCCAGTACAAGGGGTGAATTCTTCATATTCTTCAGAAGCAAAAGTATATCTAAATCTTAATCTGTTTCCTACTGGGACTACATCAAAAGTAATCACACAAGCATCAAAGATACTTAAACCCGCAATAGCAGCTAAATCTGTATCACCAGGAGAATTCCAACCTGTGGTCAAATCTGTTGCATTATTAGGACCTACTGCATTAGCAGCTCTACCAGTAGTCAATACAATGCCACTATCTAATGGGAAATCAGGGTTATTAGATACAAACCTCGCATAACTTAAACCAGTAGTACGATTACCAGGGCAATTGATATTGATATTAGTAATCGTAACACCTGCTCCTACCAATTGTCTAAGAATACGGTTTGGATTTACATTTTCGTCAATGATTACTTGTGCTTTTAATGATACAGCCATGCTGGCTATCGTTAAAAGAAAAAAAGCAACGGATATATTTTTTAAGTAAGTAATTGTTATTTTCATAAATTAGTAATTTTTGTGTTCTTTGGAGGCAATGATTCTATGATAATATATTTAAAAATGAAGTCTAGGATTAGGACTACTTGTGCTATCTGCAAAGTCTTTCTCTTGGTATTTAAAATAACCAGCTATAGCAATCATTGCAGCATTGTCGGTACAATATTCAAAGGCAGGAATGTAAGTACGCCATCCTTTTTTTTGCCCTAGTTCAGCAATCATCTGTCTTAAACCAGAGTTGGCAGAAACGCCTCCTGCAATGGCTATTTCTTTAATTCCTGTTTGATTAACTGCTTTTTCTAATTTATTGAGTAAAGTCTTGACTAAGGTATATTGCACACTTGCACAAATATCAGCCAAGTTTTCAGACACAAAATCAGCATTCTTTTGTGTCTGTCTTTGTAAAAAATACATCACTGCAGTCTTAATACCACTAAAAGAATAATCTAACTCAGGCATATCAGACTCTGGAAACTCGAAAGCCAAAGGATTACCTTCCTTGGCATATTTATCAATTAAAGGCCCACCTGGATAGGGTAGGTTAAGCATTTTGGCTGTTTTGTCAAAGGCTTCTCCTGCGGCATCATCTCTAGTCTCACCTATGATTTTCATTTGAAGGTAATCTTCTACTAGCACTATCTGCGTGTGTCCACCGCTGACAGTCAGACATAAAAACGGAAATTTAGGACGAGGTTCTTCTATAAAATGAGCCAGTACATGGGCTTGCATGTGATTTACTTCTATAAGAGGTATCTCTAAACCCATCGCAAGTGCTTTGGCAAAAGAGCTTCCTACCAAGAGCGAACCCAAAAGCCCAGGCCCTTGTGTATAAGCAATGGCGTGTAGTTCAGATTTATGGATATTAGCTTGTGCAAGTGCTTGGGCAACTACAGGAACGATATTTTGCTGATGTGCACGAGAAGCAAGCTCAGGCACTACTCCCCCATAAGCCTCATGGATAGTCTGATTTGCAATAATATTGGCACAAATCTTTCCATTTTTGAGTATAGCAGCAGAAGTTTCATCACAAGAAGATTCTATTGCAAGAAGTGTAAGTGGTAGGTTTGTTGGCATGTTTTTTTGATTATCAATAGTCAAATATAAAAGATGCTAAGAAGATAAAAAAAAATAAATCTAAGTTTGTATCAAATCCGCCTAAATTTTATGAATAATATAACTTTTATACAATGAGTTTCTTTTAAAAAATAAGGAACTAAGAAATGATTCACGATAAAGATTCTCTGCCATTACTTGTGTTTTCACAGGTGATTAGTGGGGGTTAGGGTAACATTTGCTCAATGCCAATAAATGACTAAAAAATGATGAGAAAATCCTCCACCCTCTATCAACTGAAATGCTAAAGTGATATGAGGAGTTTGAGTATTCTCAATGAGATCCTTGATGTTTTGCAATATAGGAGAGGTGTATCTCGTCTATTTTTGACAGCATAATTCTTTTTCATTTTTAGCTTGATTTATATGTTTTACGTCAAGATTTATTTCCTTAAAAAATGAGTACTTGGTGGTGCAAAGAAAATTGTTCTATAAATAAAAGGATAATTAGGTCTTTGTTTGAATAAATTACTAATACACAAAAATTAATAGACTGATGACACATTAACCAAGGTCTTTGCCTATAAATCATCACTTATCAAATAAATATTTTGTATATCTTTGAATGATTAGTTCTAAAATTTCAATTAAGATTATTTATGCTTGCTCCCTCCGAATTGATTCTTAATGAAGATGGTAGTGTCTATCACTTGCATCTTCTCCCTTCTCAAATAGCGGATACCATTATCGTAGTAGGTGATCCTGACCGAGTAGGGCAGGTTTCCCAATACTTTGATTTCATTGAGTTTCAGACCCAAAAGCGTGAATTTGCTACACACACAGGCAGAATAGGACAAAAAAGGCTTTCTGTCATTTCCTCAGGAATAGGAACAGACAATGTAGAGATTTTGCTTACTGAACTAGATGCACTCGTAAATATAGACTTACATAAAAGAGAACTTAAACCTACTCTAAGTTCTCTAAAAATTATTCGAATCGGTACTTCAGGTGCTTTGCAAGAAGATATTCCTCTGGATAGTTTCTTGACTTCTAGGTATGGCTTAGGCTTCGATACTTTGATGCAGTTTTATGATTTTCCCCAAAATGAATCAGAAATTCAGTTTTGTGAAAAAGCACAACAAGTCGCAGGAATTACCTTCAGACCTTACCTAGCCTCTTCGGGAGAGATTTGGAAAGATAGTTTTATAGATGGATTTTTTCAGGGAATTACCCTTACTTGCCCAGGGTTTTACGCTCCACAAGGGCGTGAATTACGTCTGCCTTTGCCACAACCTAATTATTTGGATAGGTTAAAGCCCTTGCAGTTTTCTGATTTGCAGATTACCAATCTCGAGATGGAAACAGCAGGGTATTATTCCCTCTGCAAGTTACTTGGTCATGAGATGATTTCTCTAAATGCCATCATTGCCAATCGTGCTTTGGGTACATTCTCGAGCAATCCTACCCAAACTGTAGAGCGATTGATAGAGAGGGTTATTGGGTTATTGGATTATTGGTGAGGTCATTGGGTCATTTTTTTATTATTAGGTTATGGATTAAGTCATTAGGTAATAAATCTCTCTTGCATTTCATTCCTCAATCCTCATTCCTTAATCCTCACTCCTCACTCCTCAACACTCATTTCCCCCCTGCTCACTTATTCTCTCATTTTTATATATGATTATTCAAAAAAAACTTGAAATTTGCGTGTTGAAATTTAGAAGAGAAAATAGCAATTCTTGATACATTAAAAATCAATGCTATTTCCATTAAATAGAGTTTAACGTAGTATTAACGCATTATAAAAAGGCGATGTATAAACCAAACCCTCGTGTGTTCGTTTTTGAAGTCAAACGAAATAGCTAAGAACTAAAAAAAACTATGAAAAAATTATTTTGGATAACCCTATTATTGATTGTTATTTATCTACCACAAGCACAAGCCCAGCAAGACCCGAAGGCTAAAGCTATCTTAGATGCTGTCAATCAAAAATATAAAAGCATGAAAGCCTTCCGAGCTTATTTTGTATATAATATGCTCAGCCCCAACTCAGGAGTCAATGAGTCTTTTGAAGGCAATATCGTGGTGAAAGGAAGTAAATTTTATTTAGAACTACCTGAGCAACACGTCATCACAGATGCTAAAACACAATGGACTTTTATGAAAGATGGCAATGAAATTAATATTTCTGAATATGCTCCTGATAAAGATGAAATCACACCTGATAAAATCTACGGCATCTACGAAAATAACTACGATTACTCCTACATAGAAGAGTTGAATGAAGGTGGAAGAGCTTACCATATTATTGACTTGAAGCCTAAAGATAAAAACGCTACTTCATTTTTTAAGATTCGCCTCAAAATCGTAAAATCATCTAACTCTCTCAAAAGCTGGGAGATTTTCGAAAAAAATGCCAATCGCTACACCTATAATGTCAATCGTTTCGAAGAAGTGAAAGTGCCTGACAGCTATTTTAAGTACAATAGTGCTAAATATCCTAGCTCGCCAGAGGTGATAGATTTGCGTTAAAAAAGATAATGTTTGGAAATTGGAGAATTTCACCTTAATTTTCCCCTCCAATTTCCAAATATTTATGAATATAACATCACTCTATACCCAAATCATCCAGCGACAATCTTACCTTTGTGTAGGCTTGGACACAGACCCTACACTCATCCCTGATTATCTACAAAATCAACCTGATGGCGTGCTGACTTTTAATAAAGCCATCATAGAAGCCACCCAAGATTTATGTGTAAGCTACAAAATCAATACTGCTTTTTATGAAGCACAAGGGCTAAAAGGCTGGGAAATTATGGAAAAAACGCTTTCCTTTATTCCCAAAGATAAGCTCGTCATTGCAGATGCTAAGCGAGGAGACATAGGCAATACTGCTAAAAAATACGCACAAAGTTTTTTTGAGACCATGTCTTTTGATGCACTCACAGTAGCCCCCTATATGGGCGAAGATTCTGTAAAACCTTTTTTAGAATATCCTGATAAATGGGTCATTTTGTTGGCTTTGACTTCAAATATGGGTAGCCAAGATTTTCAAATGCTCCGCCTCAAAAATGGAAATTTACTATATGAAGAAGTCTTAAAAAAATCATCTCAATGGGGAAATGCCAGTCAGATGATGTTTGTAGTAGGGGCAACACAAGCCGCTCTCTTACCACGAATCCGTAATATTGTCCCAGATTATTTTTTGCTCGTTCCAGGAGTAGGAGCACAAGGGGGAAGCCTAGAAGAAGTCTCTAAATATGGGATGAACTCACAAGTAGGGCTTTTAGTAAATGCCTCTAGAAGTATCTTGTATGCCTCATCAGGGGAGGACTTTGCAGAAGCTGCCCATAAAGAAGCTTTTACGATACAGCAAGAAATGAAAGTTTGTCTGGAGAAATATTTGAAAGATTGAGGGTAAGTTGTTTTAGATTATCTAGGCTTTTCAAATCTGATAAACTTAGAAAGTCTAGTTGAAATAATGACTTAAATGCAATAAAAATAGAAAAGTATTAGAAATTACGGTCATAGAAACTACGGCGGCGAGATATTTTTAAATCTTGCAACATGCTTGACTTCACACGCAGGTCAAAAGAATAGGATTGAAATTGACCAAAAGGATTCCAGTTCACACGCATTTCCCAGCAGTGTAGGTCTTTAGAGATGTCAATATTGGTAAAACTTACCTGTTTTTGATCAAAATCATAGCCTGTCTGAAAACCAATCTTCCACGTTTCGCTTAGGCTGATATCTCCACTAATATTCAGTTTCTGACTTACACGGCTGTCAAGAAAACCCGTCTTGTTATAACTCAGGTTATAATTGATATTGAGAGACCATGGAATATCAAAATCTACATATTCATTGGGATTATTGGCTATTCTTTCTAATTCTAGTTTTTCAGCTTCATTGATATCTCGTCCGATGGTTTTTTGAGGATTATTTTTGGCAGCTTCTGCTTTCTTTTGGATGCCATTTTTAAAGGTTTGGGGAGTAAGGCTAAAACCCATAGAGACATTAAAATTACTGAGTTGTCCTATGCCTTTGCCTTCTTGCCAAGTATATTTATTGACACGAGTTTGTTGAGTAACATTTCCATCTTCATCCGCCTCTAAGATTCTATAGACATAAGGGTCAAGAGAACCTGTAAAGTTAAAATCAATCAGATTGAGGAGTTTAGTACGGGCGGCTATTGAGATATTAGAAAGCTTGAGTGAGTCCCTCACTAAGTTATAACTTCCCCCAAAAGCAAGGTTATCCAATAAAGTAATCTTTTTCTCATCTACGGTATCTTTTCGAGGTCTTACCTTTGCCTCCAAAATATTCTGGACATTAAAGGTAAGCACTCCTGACTCCCCTACATTAGAGGGCGAACTAGGCTCAAAGCCTGCATAGCGTGAGAGCAGGGCTGTATTGCCTTCACCATCTACCTGTACTGTCTTATAGACTCCCTGTGCTTCTCCTGCCAACTCTGGCTGATAGCTAAAACCAATGGTAGGCACGATAGTATGTCTGATAGCTTGAAAATAACGGTCTTTTTTATTGACATTGAGATTAAAAAAGCCATAAATACGAGTAGTTAGACTTGCTCCTGTGGAGTAAGAATAGACTCTTCTAAAACCAGAAAGTGTATCTACACGCACTGTAGTATCAGCAGGG
Organism: Cytophagales bacterium; assembly: GCA_038248005.1. Classification (GTDB taxonomy): domain Bacteria; phylum Bacteroidota; class Bacteroidia; order Cytophagales; family Microscillaceae; genus JAABSX01. The sequence continues at coordinate 17,245 of JBBRUH010000042.1, forward strand.
TTATAAGTATAATCAAGCTGTTTGGGATACCAAGCCTCTGTATAAGTGAAACTAGGGTTTAGACTAAATGCTTTTAATATCTTCAAACTCGTGCTGATAGGGATAGTGTGTACGCCTCCTATTCGGGCATTTTTGGCAATATCTGCAAAATTCGCAAAGTTAAAATCAAGCTGAAGAGAATCACTTGGCACTGGTTCGCCATTCTCACCGATAGGGCGGTTTCCGAGTGTAAAAGGAAAAGAATTATAATTTAAAGGCTGATTCGTAAACTTAGCCAAGGCAGTGAAGCTATAATTAAAATTGAGTTTTTGGATAAAGTTCTTAGCAGTTTCCCCTTTTTTCTTAAAAGGATAAATACGGTTTACGGTAAGGTTCAATGAAGGTAAAGTTACATTCATTACATTGGTACGGCTATTTTGGTCTTGTCTAGCAGCAAGCCCAAGTGCTACAGGCGTTTCTCCAATACTAAAAGAAGTATTATAAGATACATTAGAACTAAAATTATTAGAAAGTTGGTCTTGAGGGTTAAAAGAGTTACGCTGATTAAACTGTGTAGAACCAAAATTAACGGAGGCTGAAAAAGTACTCTTGCCTCTAGGCACAGGGGTATGAGTCCATCTAACCCAGAAATCTGTAAAGTCTTCTTTCTCATCTCCCTCTCCCTGAAAGCGGCGATTGTATCGGACAGAGCTACTGCCACTATATCGGTATCTGTTGCGGTAAGGCACTGCTACTTCTAAGCCATAAGAGCCATTGGTATATATTTCTCCACGGACATCTAAGGTTACATACTCGCTGATATACCAATAATATCCTCCATTTCTCAAGAAAAAACCTCTATCAGCAGATTCACCATAAGTAGGGAAAATGATTCCTGATTTTTGTTTATCCACAAAAGGAAAAATACCAAAGGCAAAGCCCAAAGGTGTAGGTACATCAGAAAGTACAAGGTTAAATGGGCCACTGACTACCTGTTTGTCAGGAACCATTTTGATTTTATTGGTATTGATATACCAGTGCGGATGTTTTAGATTACAAGTAGTATATCGATTTCCAAAGGCATACATTGTCCCGTCATCTAATCTTTTGGCTTTATCA
>JBBRUH010000043.1:0-17933 GCA_038248005.1 Cytophagales bacterium
AATGATTGGGTTACGATATACACGAACAGTAAGTATTGCAGAGTTAGAACAAGAGGCATCATCAGGATCAGCGTAATCATACTGAATTACATGGTCGCCAGCAGTTAGATTAGTAGGGTCAAACTGAGTAGCACTATTTCCATCAATAGCAAATGTACCGCCAACAGGAGTTGCATTCAGAGTAACAGGGCTATCATTTTTACAAATCTGAGTAGGAATACCCACAAAATTAATCTCAGGTGCGGTTACTACTTCTACTATTTTAGTTTCAGTATTAGAGCAGCTAGTTGCAGGGTCAGTATAAGAGTAAATTACTTCATAAGTACCTAGACCCAATGCAGAGGGTGAAAACTGAGTAGCTACATTTCCATCAATAGTAAATATTCCTCCATTGGGTGAGGCTTGCAAGGCGAAATCATTGCCAGATATACAATACAAATCTCTCAAACCATTGATTGTGATTTCTGGTGGGGCATTGATAACTATTTCTTGTGTGATTTCATTACTACAATCCGTACTAGGGTCGGTGTAGCTATATATTACCTGATGAGTACCAGTTCCCAAAGTAGCGACATCAAACTGAGTGGCATTATCTCCATCGACGGTAAAAGTACCTCCCGCTGGGCTGGCTTGTAAAGTAAAGGTAGCAGCATCTTGACAATAATTAGCTTCTAAATCTACAAAGCTAAGTGTAGGTAATTCTTTTACGATAACCGTCTGAAAAGCATCTCCCTTACAGTTAGTATTGCTAGGATCTGTATAACGGTATTGAACAATATGAGAACCTACTCCTAGGCTTGCTGGGTTAAAGGAAGTAATCATAGTGCCAGTAGTACTGCCATTTGAAAAAACAGTAAACACACCTCCACTTGGGCTACCTGTCAAAGTTACTGGGGAATCATTGATACAGTATTCATCTTCCAAATTTACAATACTTGATACGGGTGGTACTTGCGAGATGGTAACAGGAAGTGTTACTACATCTACTTGCCCATTATTAGGGCCTGATGATACAATGGTAGAGGTAAGTGTGATAGTATAAAGACCCGTTTGGCTGTAATAGTGAGTAGGATTTTCTATGCTATTAGTAGCAGTAATTGGTGAGCCATCTCCAAAATTCCATAGATACTCAATATCTCCTTCACAAGAGGAGGAACGATTATTCATAGAAACGCCATTACAAGACCTAGTAAAACTAAACTCTGCTTTGATGGCAGCAAGTAAGGCAGTACCACCCCAAGTAAAAGAAAATCCTTGATTATTATTTGAAAAATTATCTACAATGATAAAATAAGTTTGACCTGCTATTACATCCATATATCTTACAAAACCATCTCCTCCTCCTCCTTCGGATACATCGTTAGCAGTCAAACTAAGACCTGTATTACCACTGGTTAATGCATAGCTACACCTTCTTGGATTGCCTAAGGCAGAACAACTGACATTAGGTCCATAGACTGCAAAGTCATAATCACTACTCACTGTTGGGGCAATGACAAAAGTAAGTGTGCCTGAGGTTTGTATTTTGATTTGATACCATGCAGATTGATTCTCTCCATTGCTCAGGCATCCTTGATTATTAGCAGCAGGTTGAAAATCATTTCTTCCTGGTCCATCACTATTATCACTAAAGGTTTGGTTTCCACAGACGAGGCGGTCTCTGGTGCCTACACAGTCATTATTTACTTGTGCTTGGGCTAAAAAAGGTAAATAAGAAAAAATGATAGTACTAAGGAGGTAGGTAAATATTAATTTCATAAGATTTTGTTGTATCTTAAAATTTTAGATTTTTAAATAGTAGATTTAGTTTGTGTGTCAAAAACAAATTAATACGCAAACTACAAATAATAGCGTGTTTTTTAAACTATTCTATGATAAAAATCGTGGCATAAGTCCATTTTATTTTCTAAGTAATTCAAAAACAGTAACCTCTGGTGGCATAGCTATTCTTCCAGGGAAAATATCAGATACCCCAAAACCACGATTTACGTATATTTTTTGATTTTCTTTTTGGTAAAGCCCTGCCCATTGTGGATAGATATATTGAATGGGACTCCATTGAAAATCTCCCCATTCTATGCCACATTGCATGCCATGTGTGTGCCCCGCAAACATCACATCTATATCAGGGCAAAGAGGACGCACTTTATAATCCCAATGACTAGGGTCATGTGAAAGTAAAAGTTTCACAGGGCTTGATTCAGTGCCTTGATAAGCTTTTTGAATATCTCCTAGGCGTGGGTGTGGCTTTCTGATTCCCCAGTTTTCTACTCCTATTAGTGCAAGTTTTTCACCATCAAGCTTGATAAAGCGGTGTTCATCTCTGAGTAAATCATAACCTAATTCTTTGTGCAAAGCATACATATCTAAGAGATTTTGCTCATAAGCTTTTTGTGTTTTCCATTTTCCATAGCTGCCATAATCATGATTGCCTAAGACTGAAAATACACCAAGAGGTGCATCTACTTTTTTGAACAACTCAAAGTAGGGTTTCATCTCATTGGTAGTAAAATTCACAAAATCACCCGTAAAAAATATCATATCCGTCTTTTGACGAAGCAATAACTCTAAACCTCCTGAGATGCTAGTATTACTGATAAAACTTCCAACATGTACATCTGAAAATTGACCGATACGCAAGCCATGAAAGGCTTTGGGTAGGTTAGGTAAGATAAGTTTGACGGTATGTAGTTGATAATCAGATGCTCCCTTTAAGATACCAAAGCTCATAGCTCCAAAGGGAATAGCACTCATCACCAAGGCAGATTTAGACAAAAACTCAGACCGAGTGATTTTACTTGAATGAGTAGAGGTTTCATTTTCTGTTTTTGTATTAGTTTTGGGTCTATATATCAGCCAGATAGCTATGCGTTTTATGTCTTCTATGCCTAACAGAAAAATTAAAATGAGCTTCCAAGAATACATCAGAAATAAATATCTCTTTAGGATTCTTCTTAGCAAAAAGGGACTTCCTTCAAACAAAACAAAATGATTAACCCACATTAATGTTATAGTAAGACCTGCCAGAATCCAGTGAATTTTTTTGAAGTAAGAAAGAAAGGTAGGATATTTTTTATGGGTAAGTGTGTGAACAGTTTGGTAAAAGTAATAATCACACACTAGGACGAAAATACTAGTTAAAATAGGGATAAGCATCTTATTTTTAAGTTATAGGGCTAATTTTATAGTTACAAACTTAGGAAATAATGCCTTATTTCAAAAATTTAGCTTTTCACATTGGGTGTTTCATCTTCTAATTTTTCTTCTAATTCTACTTTGTCATAAATATCAGCTAATAAAATATCACAATCCAAAGAACGAAGCATTACCAAATCACTGGCTTGTGTGTAAACAGTATAAAACCAATGACTTTCATCTTGTCTAAAAAACACCTCCACACGCATCAAATCTTGTGCTATCAACACATATTCTTTAAAAGAGGACAAACTGCGATATTTATCAAATTTTTTGGTGCGGTCATAGTTTTCAGTGCTAGGCGAAAGCACCTCTACAATCAATAGTGGATTGAGAATAATATTTGTCCTGTTTTCTTCAAAAATAGGCTTTCCACAAAGTACTGAAGCATCAGGATAGACATAATGGCTATACTTTTGGATAGAAATTTTAAGATTACTTTCTAAACTCACGTAGTCTTTCCTATTTCGTGCTTTACCATTTAACTCATAGTTTATATTTGAGCAAAGTCTGCTATGACGAAAAGAACCTCCAGACATTGCCCAGATTTCTCCATCATAATATTCATATTTTTCTAAGGCATTTTCTTCTAATTCAAAGTATTCTTCTTTGCTTAGGTAGGTATATTTTAGGCTTTGTTCCATTTGTATCAAATTTTAATTCGCCAAATATAACAAAATAGTAGCTATCAATCCATATACAATTCTCCTTTTAAAAAGATGTAAGCTTCCCCTGAGATTTCAAGTCTATTGTTTTCTAATAATTTTAGTCCTAGTTCTCCTCCTCTCTCAGAAGCTTGATACGCTTTTAGCTCTGTTTTTTTGAGTTTAGCAGCCCAGTAAGGTGCCAAAATGGTATGTGCAGCCCCAGTTACGGGATCTTCTGGAATACCCATCCAAGGAAAAAAACACCTTGACATAAAATCAAAAGCATTGGCTTTGGGCAAAGCCTGTGTATCGTGGCTTGTGAGAATGACTCCTTCTACTTTCATAGGGAAATCTAATTTGGGAAGTAAGTGTGTTTCTGGTTGTGTTGCTAGAAGTTCATTGCCCTCTCCTAGCTCAATCAAGAGCATCTTTAAGGCGGCACAATATCGGATTTCCCTAAGACTACTTACCTGCATCACTTCCCAAAACTCTTCTGGAAGATTGGAGGTTTCTTCGAGAGAATATTGAGGGAAATTCATCACCAGTTCAGAAGCTCTTTTTTGGACAGTCAGTATTTCACTTTGTGTATAAAAAGTAAGGGTATTGATGCCTAGCTTCACCATAGAAAATAATACTTTGGCAGAGGCTAGTGTAGCATGCCCACAAAGATCTGCTTCCATAGTAGGCGTAAAATATCGAATCTGATAAGCACCCGTTTCGCCCACTAGAGGTAGTAAAAAAGCTGTTTCTGAGAGATTCATTTCAGTAGCGATTGATTGTAAGGTATCTTTTGGAAGCTCTTCATTGAGCAGACAAACACCTGCTGGATTTCCTTTAAAAGGCTTTTCAGTAAAGGAATCTACTTGATAAATGGATAATCGTTTCATTTATTTATTGAAATTTGATTTTATAAATTTTCTCAATATGGTTAAGAAGTCTAAATTTTGGAATCAAAAAGGCTTAGCGAATTTTTATTTAAAATAATAAAACACGTTTATTGCATTTTTACCAACCAAACTAAACTTAAAATAAAGAAAAATCAAAACTACCTAAAAGCAAAGACTATCATAATGAGTTAAAAATATGTAAACCCCTCTCTAAGCAAGAGATGAGTTATTAGTTATAAGTTTATAATAATTTGATAATGAACATTTTATACAAACTAATTGATTACTTTATTTTCAGACTATTACTAATTACATATTAATTTGAGATGAACAAGATAAATCAATTAAATTTATTTTCATTATAAAACCTTATTCTTTATGTGCCTGAATACATTTTGAAGTGTTTTTACTGAAATTTACTATTATTTAGAGGTGATGTTCAAACATTGATAAAATTAAATAAGTGAAAATTATTGTATTTATTTGCAATTTGGTATATTAATAGCTAATTTTATTATTGTTAAAACTAAAAAATACACCAAATTCTAAAATTCAAACATAAATGAATCGTAAATGAGAAGGTTTTTTTATCAATATATGTGGATATTTATTTTATCTGTAGGTATACAAAATACAGCTTATGGACAAAGTGACCCTGATTTGTATGAAAAATCAAAACTCATTTCTAGATTTATTACTTATATTACTTGGCCTGAAAGTGTCTTTAATACCAATCGAAATTTTGTGGTAGGTGTTGCAGGAAGTGATGCAGTAGTAGAAGAAATAAGAGGTAATTTGGAACGTATCCGTCTCAAAAATAGAAGCATAGAAGTAAGACAAATTACTTCCGTTAGTCAAATAGGGATTATTCCTGTTTTATATATCACCAACTCAAGTAGTTTACTTATCAATCCTATCTTAGACCAAACTGGAAACAAGCCTATTTTATTAATCAGTGAATCAGCCGGTAAAGCCCGCAAAGGGGGAACTGATGTTAACTTTGTGAAACCTACCGAAAAAGATAATTGGAGGTTTGAGATAGTAACAGATCAAGTAAAAAATAAAAACTTGATTATCACAAAAGAAATTATTGAGGCTGCTTGGAGAGAGATACCATTAATAGAGCAAAATACACAAATCGTCTATAAAACTACAGAACCTAAAGTTATTACTGAAAAAATATATGTAGGTAATAAAGAAGCTGAGGAAAAACTGAGAGAATTAGAAGCAAAAAATAGAAGACTAAGAGAAGAGCAAGCAAAAATAGTAAGAGAAACAGGGCTCAGTCCTGAGATGGCTGCTAAGTTTAATGAACGCTATCAAGAATTGATGGAGATTCGGAATAAAGATAGTATAGCATCTATTATTGTTAAAGCAGAAATAGATGCTGCTAATGCAAAAGTTGCAACAAAAAATGCTGAAAATGCGAAACTTCAAGAACAGCAAAACACAAAAGATGCTCAAAAAAATACTCAATTTGCTATTTTAGGTAGTATAGTTTTATTATTATTATCTTTAACAGCTATTTTCTTTTTGAATGCTCGCCGTCGTAAGCGTATCATCAGTGAGCTTCAAACTACAAAACAAGAACTTTCTCATAAAGCATCTGAGCTTAACAAACAAAATGATTTGCTAGAGTCTGCTGCTGTGGAGATGGATCAGAAAAACGAAGAACTTGAAGGGCAGAATAAGAAGATTACGGATAGTATCCGATATGCAAATACCATTCAACAGGCGATGCTTCCAGGTGAAAATCGCTTTAAAGAATTATTTGATGACCATCTAATCATCTACGAGCCTAAGGATATTGTTTCAGGAGACTTTTATTGGCTTACTAAATTAGAAGAGAAGACCTTGATTGCAGTAGTGGATTGTACAGGTCATGGAGTACCTGGTGCATTTATGTCCACAATAGGGGTAGATTTGCTAAATGAAATCGTCAATAAGCAAAAAGAACATAGTCCTGCTCAGATTTTAGAATTATTACATAATGGGATTTTTGATAGACTTCGTCAAAGTGATACCAATAACCGTGACGGAATGGATGTTTGCTTTTGTCTTATCCGCCCTGCCAATAATAATCAGTTTTTGGTTACTTTCTCAGGTGCAAAGCGTCCTCTTTATTTTATGCAAGATCAAGAACTCAAGCGAATCAATGGCGATAGTAAATATATAGGGGGGATTAAAAAAGAAAAACAAGATTTTCAAAATTATGACCTAATCCTTAAAAAAGGAGATGTCTTATATCTTACAACTGATGGATACACTGACTCCCCTAATCCTGATAGACGTAAGTTTGGCAGTATGCGTTTTCAAGAGATGTTGGCAACACACAATGATAAACCCTTGCACATACAAAAAGAAATATTTATTTCCGAACTCAATGAGCATCGCCTAGATACCCCTTCACGAGATGACATCACTTTGGTAGGGGTTCGTTTGTAATCATCAGACTTTAAACGAAAAAAGCAAGACTAGTTTTTTGATTACCTATACTTTTGTCAAATCCCAAATATTTCCTTAATCGCTCAATTCAGTTATTTTTTGTTTTTGGTACAATAATGGATTAAGGTTAGAATATCAATCTGATTCAAACTATAAATAAAAATCGGTTTAATCAATAAGCAAAAAAGTTAGCGATAAATAGCTTCTGCGTGACACAAATCAGAAAAGAAAAGAATGAGTAAAGTTGTAATTCATATCATATCATTAAGTATTTGTTGGATAATCTACAGCCAATCTTCTCTTTTTGCCCAAAACTCAATCAAAGGTAAAGTTTTAGATGATAAATCTGCTCCAATCACAAATGCGATGGTCTCTATCAATGGAAGTAAGTCTATTAATACCCAATCAGATGGCTCTTTTATCTTTCCAAATGAAGTTTCAGCCAAGCCCGAAGTAGTCAAAGTATCCAAAGAAGGACTAATCCTAAAAGACTGGTTCTATACCTCAGGCGAAATCAAAGTCATTATGTCTCAACCTATTAATGTAAAGGGGCGAGTACTAAGCAACCGATCTGTCCCTGTATCTAATATCAATGTCTTATTATTTGGGGTGAGAGGTTTAGAATCTGTGAAAACTGATTTAGATGGATATTTCTCCTTGATAGTTCCCAAGAATACCCCCATCAATGAAACTAGTAAATTTATAGTCTATGACCCCAATCGCCTCAAAGGGACTGCCAATTATGAGGTCGAAATTAAGGATGGATTAGTCTATCTTTTTGTGGATATACCTCCACTTCCAGTTAGATTAGTAAAAGTGATAGATATTACCAAAAAATCTCTTTCAAATTTAAATGTAAGTATAGATAATCAAAACTATACCAGTAACTCCTTAGGAGAGGTAAAACCTGCTAAAGCTGATAATTTTAGTAAATTTAAAGTGCAAAATTATTATATTCAAAACTTGAGATATGACGAAGTAGCCAATTTAATGGAGATTACCGTCAGAAGTGCTGAAATAGGGGAAACAGAAGAGCAAAAAGCAGTAACCACTATAGATGATAAAAAAGTAGCAGTTAGTATAGCCTATACTTCACTCATAGATGAAAATCAAGCTATTTCTGCAAATATAGCCGCATTAGAAGCTCGACTGAATAGTGGTGAAAATATCACATCAGAGGAGCGAGCACAGATACAAAAACAACTCAAAACACTCCAAATACAACTTGGCAAAAATCAACAAGCACTTTTATATGTAAAAGAAGAAGCAAGAAATGCAATCATTCAGTTAGAAGGATTACTTTCTGATCAAAAAGATATAAATGATGAAACTGTAGAAAAGCTTGAGAAAACCGAAAAAGAAGCAGAACTACAAAATCAAGTAGCATATAGAAATTGGTTCATATTATCTATCATCATCATTGCACTACTGATGATTGCAGGTCTATTTTATATTAATAATAGACAAATCAATAGCAAGAAAAATGAGCTTGCTGAAAAAGTGCAAGAGATTAATCTAAAAAATGAAATGCTTGAAGAATCAGCCGCTATCATGGACGTAAAAAACAAGCAAATCAAAGAAAAAAATAATCAACTCATCATTAAAACTGATGAGTTAGAAGATAAGAATAAACATATCACTGACAGTATTAGGTATGCAGAGACCATTCAGCAATCTATCCTTCCAGATATTACTCAGATGAAAACCCTCCTACCAGAAATGATGGTTTTTTATAAACCTAAAGACATCGTTTCAGGTGATTTTTATTGGTTTAGTGCCAAAGAAGATACTATCCTGATTGCGGCTGCTGATTGTACAGGTCATGGAGTGCCAGGAGCATTTATGACCATGATGGGTAGTTCGATTCTTAATCAAATCGTCAATGAAAGTAGCATTACTGACCCTGCCCAAATTTTAGAACTGCTTAATGCCAATGTGCAATCAAACCTTAAAAAGCAAACATCACAAGGGCAAACACAAAGAGATGGAGATGGAATGGATATTTCACTTTTAAAGATAGATTTGACCCAACATAAAATCACCTTTGCAGGAGCTAAAAACCCACTCTATCTAGTAAAAAACAATGAACTAATGTATTATAAAGGATCTAATATATCCATAGGTAGCACACTCAAAAGCAAAAATAAGAAGTTTGAAAATAGAGTACTTGATATAACAGGAGATGAAACTGTTTATCTGGTATCTGATGGATTTCAAGATCAACTTGGCGGCAACCCCGAAGAAGGAATGCCCCGCAGAAAATACATGAAAACCAAATTTATCAAACTACTCACTAACTCCAATCATCTTCCATTTGATGAGCAGTATCAAATACTTGACAGTGAATTTGAAGGATGGCGTGGAGATAATAACAGCCAAACAGATGATATATTGGTGATTGGTTTTAAAATACCGTCTGATTTACTCAAAGCAAAATCAAGCATCAATAATCAGAAACTAATTACACGTAGTTGGTAGTCATCCTGAGTCATTTTAAACCCTAGCTTTAATAAAATCTGCCTTACCTTCTCTGGACGATTGGAGAAATATTCTTCTAATAAAGGAATAATCTGCTGATTAAAGACCGTAATCATGCTCTCCTCATCTTTGCCCATCAAAAAAGCATGCCCTATCAATAAATCTGAACCTTGTTTTTCTTCATACAAAATTTTATTTAAGGTTTCAAAGACTTGCCTTACATTGAGATTTTTGATTAAATTGCTATCAGGAAGCACTGCCTCAAACTCAAATCTTCTTCTCATAGCTATATCTAGCCAAGTCAGTGATTTATCAGCAGTGTTCATCGTTCCAAGAATATAAAGATTCGGTGGGATACTCATCTCATCTCCTGACGCTAGTGTGAGCCGCATCTCATTTTTTGCCCCTAGTCTTTTGTCAGTTTCTATGAGTGTAATTAACTCGCCAAAAACAGCAGATAGATTTCCCCGATTAATTTCATCTATTACCAATATGAAATTCTTAAGTTCTCTTTTCTCTTCCAAAACCGAAGAAGGATGTTTGTGTTTTTGCAAAGCCTCGATAAGCGTTTGGTAGTATTTTTCATTGATAGCTTCCTTTATTTTCTGTCCTTCATAGAGAGCCTTTAACTTACGAAAGGTAAGCACCCGTTCTTCCTCCTTGATAATGTCATTTTTGGTGCGGCGGCGATAAAGCAAAGCATCCTCCCTAATATCATAAATAATCAGAGATTTGAAGATGCGATGATTGCTATCCAGTGGAATTTCTATTTCTTCTGTCTCAGGGTCTAGGGTTTGAGATAAAAAGAGATTGAGTAAATCTTCAAAAGGAGGAGGGGATTTTTTTTGTTGTTGTGAGAAGGCTTCATAGTTTTGACGAGCCCGCTCTACTATTTGCCTAAAAACACCTTCTTTCTTCTCAAATAGTAAAGTGCCTGCTTGCACATTGGGACGAAGACCTTGCACAAAATCTTCATAACTATAGCCTGCATGAAAAGTAACTACGACAATTTGTCCGTTTTCTTGAAATTGGTGTAAGATTTGGGATTTGTGTGTCAGGTCTAAATTTGAGTTAGACTGATGAGATTGATGAAGGGCAAGCCCAAGGGCATATTGTAATGCACGATAGGTCTTGCCTGTCCCTGGAGGGCCATATAAAATAGAATTGAGAGGAAAAGAAGACAAGGTGTGTTTAGATTCTTTTCTCCAAAACTCAGGACTATCTTCCACTAAATTATCACTCATAAAAAAAATTAAAAAAAATTAAATTTAATTAATAAACACTCACTTGACTGCAAATTTCAAAACTTGCCAAAAAAAACTTATTTTTGCAACACGAATGTAAATAAGAAAAAGCGTTTTTAAAAAGTAGAAACCTTTTTACAGCAAATTAAGATTTTATTTCGGAGGTCTAAAAGTCTATTTTGATTATCAAATATACTTCATGAAGACCTCTAAAGTAAAGACAAATACACTAATTGATTCGTTTTTTTTAAAATATTATACTAAAACCAAAAGCTTTTATGCTTAAAATTGTTAATAAAGCCATCACTAAATTATTCGGCTCAAAGTCGGAGCGAGACATGAAAGAACTTCTTCCTTATGTGAAGTTGGTCAATGATGAATGGAAAAAAATCGCTCAAAGCTCAGTATCGGATAATGACCTCAGACTCAAGACTCAAGAAATCAAAGGAATTATCAGCCAAAGACTTCAAGAGATTGACGAACAAATCCTGAATCTTCAACAGCAAGCACAAGCTCTAGACTTAGACCTTAATCAAAAAGAAGACCTCTATAATCAGGTGGATAAACTCGAAGAAGACCGTAATAGACAACTAGAAGAAGTTATGCTAGAAGTCTTGCCTTTAGGCTTTGCAGTCGTCAAAGAAACTGCTCGTCGCCTCAAAGAAAATGGACAACTCCAAGTAGAAACAACTGATTTTGATAGAGAACTTGCCGTCAACAGACCTCATGTGGTCATAGAGGGAGAAAAGACTACTTGGAAAAACCGTTGGATGGCTGCTGGAAATGAAATCGTTTGGGATATGCTTCACTATGATGTGCAAATCATTGGTGGTGTAGTATTGCACCAAGGCAAAGTAGCTGAGATGGCAACTGGTGAAGGTAAAACCCTTGTGGCGACTTTACCAGCTTACCTTAATGCCCTTGCTCAAAGAGGCGTACACGTAGTAACTGTCAATGATTACCTCGCAAGACGTGATAGTGAGTGGATGGCACCTATCTTTGAGTTTCACCAAATCACTATAGATTGTATAGATAAACACAAGCCAGGCTCGGAAGCACGCCGCAAAGCGTATCGTTCAGATATTATCTATGGTACTAATAATGAATTTGGCTTTGACTACCTAAGAGATAATATGGCAGAAGAAGTAGATAAACTTGTACAAGGCAAGCATCACTTTGCGATGATAGATGAGGTAGATTCAGTATTAATTGATGAAGCACGTACTCCTCTGATTATCTCTGGCCCAGTGCCAAGAGGAGATGAGCATGAGTTTCAAGATTTGAAGCCTCGTATTTCAAGAGTAGTAGATGCTCAGAAAAAGCTTATCATGGGTTACCTCAATGAATCCAAAAAACATATCAAAGAGGGAAATGAAAAAGAGGCTGGTTTACCACTATTCCGTGCCCACAGAGGGATGCCTAAATTTGGGCCACTCATTAAGTTTTTAGGTGAGTCAGGTATGAGGGTATTGATGCAAAGAACTGAAAATTATTATTTGCAAGACAATGCTAAAATGATGCCTGAGGCTGATAAGCCTCTTTACTTCACCATAGATGAAAAAAATAACCAAATAGACCTTACTGAAAGAGGAATCGATGCGATTACAGGTTCTGGAGAAGATCCTACTTTCTTTATTTTGCCTGATATTGGTCTAGTAGTGGCTCAGCTAGAAGAAAATACTACACTTTCTGAGCAAGAAAAATTAGAGAAAAAAGAAACAATGATTAATGATTATTCAGTGAAGGCTTCTCGCATTCACTCTATTAATCAATTGCTGAAAGCCTATACTTTATTTGAAATAGAAGTAGATTACACCATAGATGGCGGAGAGATAAAAATCGTAGATGAGCAAACTGGTCGTATGATGGCAGGAAGACGCTATTCTGACGGCTTACACCAAGCACTCGAGGCGAAGGAAAATGTACGCATCCAAGAAGCTACTCAAACGTATGCTACGATTACCTTACAAAATTATTTCCGAATGTATCATAAAATATCGGGGATGACTGGTACTGCCGAAACAGAAGCAGGAGAACTTTGGGATATTTATAAACTAGATGTAGTCGTAATACCTACCAATGTGCCTATCAAACGCAAAGATGATAATGACCTTATCTACAAGACGATGCGTGAAAAATACCGTGCAGTGATTGATAGCGTAGAAGAATTAGTGCAAGCAGGAAGACCTGTGCTTGTAGGTACGACTTCTATTGATAATTCAGAGCTTCTTAGCCGAATGCTCACCATGAAAAAAATAGAGCACCAAGTTTTAAATGCCAAAAGACACCAGAAAGAAGCCGAAGTAGTAGCAGAAGCTGGTAAGCCTGGCACTGTAACGATAGCTACCAACATGGCAGGTCGTGGTACGGATATTAAACTTACCGCAGAATCTAAATCTGCAGGTGGACTTGCCATCTTAGGTACAGAACGCCATGAGTCTCGCCGAGTAGATAGACAACTTCGTGGGCGAGCAGGACGACAAGGAGACCCTGGTTCTTCTCAGTTCTTTGTGAGTTTGGAAGATAACCTCATGCGTCTGTTTGGTTCGGAGCGAATGGCTAAGATTATGGACAGAATGGGACTCAAAGAAGGAGAAGTAATCCAACACTCCATGATGACCAAATCCATAGAAAGAGCTCAGAAAAAAGTAGAGGAAAATAACTTTGGTATTCGTAAACGCCTACTTGAGTATGATGATATCATGAACCAACAGCGTGAAATCATCTATGCTCGTCGTAAAAATGCACTCTATGGCGAAAGACTAGAGTTTGACATCATGAATACAATTTATGATACTTGTTCTGACATCGTAGAAAACTATCAAGGGCCTGGTAATTATGAAAATTTCAGACTGGAAGTACTTACTATTTTTGGAATAGAAGCTCATATTTCTTCTTCAGATTTTGAATCAGCAGATCCCAATCAATTAATAGGACAATTGTATCAGTCGGCAGTTCAGAAATACCGCAAACGCAATCAATCTATCACAGAGAAGGCACTTCCTTTTTTCAATAGTGTAAAAAAAGAAAAGGGAAGCAATGTACACGAAATACGAGTACCTCTTACAGATAATAAAAAATCTATGTTTATTGATGTGAACCTAGATAAGGTAATAGAAAGCGAAGGACGTGAACTCGTTAAGACAATGGAAAAATCCATCACCTTAGCACTCATAGACCAAGAGTGGAAAGAACATCTCCGCGAAATGGATGACTTGAAACAATCCGTACAGAATGCAGTCTATGAGCAAAAAGACCCTTTGATTATCTATAAATTTGAGGCTTTTGAGCTTTTTAAAGGCTTTATGGCAAAGGTAAATCTAAGTATGGTTTCTTTCTTAATGAAGGCTGATATACCTACTCAAAATCCAAATGATGTCAGAGAAACACGTAATCAGACTCGTCGCCGTGCACAACCATTGAATGAGAAAAAAGCAGATGCACAGTCGCTTGTCAATGCTCTAGCAGGTGTATCCTCAGGAGGAGGAGGAGGAGAAGAGTTTGAAGAAGAAGCTTACAAAGAAAAAGCTGCTCCCGCCAAATCTCAAAAAATATTTGGGCGAAATGACAAGGTAACTGTCAAATACCCAGATGGAAAAGTGAAAAAGGATGTCAAATACAAAACCGTAGAGACAGACCTTAAAAATGAGAAATGTGTGCTGATAGAAGACTAAGTAATGGTTTATGATTTTGTAATAACTTGATAGCAAGTTTTCTACATAAGTAAGAGATTAGTTATAAGTTATTAATTATTAATTATTGAGTTGTTGATTATGAGTGTTTTGGTCAAAATAAACATCTATTTTATTTTTAAACCATTACTAAACTAAATTGGACAGTTACTCTATTACTAAATTTTCATCAGTCATAAGTCATAAGTTATATAAAACCTTCTGAGTACCATCTTGAATGATTTGCCCAGAAGGTTTTTTAATGCTCTTTTTTGAAAGATATATTGGCAACTTCTAAAAATTACACTCAAACTATATCTCTTGTCAATATAATATTTTATTTTTGCATCAAAATTCTCTACTATTATGAATAAAAATCTTTACGCTTATACTTTGTGCCTTCTGATACTAGCAAGTTGTGGTCCTAAGGTGATTCCTGTTAGTACTGCAATCAACGAAGATTTTTCCGTGTATAGAAAACAATACAGCTACCAACCTGAGAAATACGAAGGGAATGATGCAAGTATTCGTGAAATACAACTCACTTTTGACTCTACTACTCAACAATATGACATCACTATGCAGCTCAATAGGCTGTTAGAGGCAGTACCTTTAGTAGCAGAGATAAGGCTTGATGATGAACTAAGAGTAGAAGGCTGGCGAATTCAGATATACCGAGGAAGAGACCAAAAAGAAGCAAGTGAAGCGAGACAAAAATCTTATACGATGTTTCCTAATCTGACTCCTTATATGATTTACAATGCCCCTCGCTATCAAGTAAGGGTAGGAGATTTTTTAGAGCCGTATGAATACCAAGCTTTCCTAAAAGCTTTTAAAAGAGAATTTCCTGGAGCACTTGCTATCCCTGACATCGTCAATGTAATCATTGATAAAAGTGATAATAAACCCAAGCAAAACAAGAAATAAAACGCTTTAATTCTATGCCTAATACTGCTTTATCACTTATTCGCCAAGAGCTAGAAGAAGCTCAAAAAGTGCTTCAAGATTTTTTGAATCAAGAAAATACTCTTGAGCGAATCGAGCAAACTGCCGAAGTGATGAGCCAAGCCATCAAAGCAGGTAAAAAAATAATCACTGCAGGCAATGGAGGTTCTCATTGTGATGCCATGCACTTTGCAGAAGAACTTACAGGTCGATACCGAGAAAATAGAATGGCTCTTCCTGCCATTGCTATTTCTGATCCAAGTCACATAAGCTGTGTAAGTAATGATTTTGGCTATGAATATGTTTTTTCAAGGTATTTGGAAGGCTTAGGGCAAGAAGGAGATGTATTTTTAGGAATTAGCACCAGTGGCAACTCTGCCAACATCATCCGTGCTGCTGAGACGGCCCACAAAAAAGGCTTAAAAGTAGTACTTCTCACAGGCAAGGATGGCGGAAAATTAGCTCCCCTTGCCGATATAGAAATCAGAGTGCCTCATTTTGGCTATGCTGACCGCATCCAAGAGATTCACATCAAAGTAATCCATATCCTGATGATGCGCATAGAGCAAAAAGTGATTGACATATAATAGTATCAGTGTCAAATAACAGTTTCATATTTCTGTTATTTGAACTACTTTCCTCTTCCGTGGTTCGTGTCTTCACGAACCACCACTTTGTGCCCATATCTTCTCTTCCGTGGTTCGTGTCTTCACGAACCACTACTTTGTGCCCATATCTTCTCTTTCGTGGTTCGTGTCTTCACGAACCATCACTTGACTTACCTGTGCTCCTCATATATGGTTGTGAGAGTCTCTTCCGTGGTTCGTGTCTTCACGAACCACCACTTTGTGCCCATATCTTCTCTTCCGTGGTTCGTGTCTTCACGAACCATCACTTGACTTACCTGTGTCCTCATATATGGTTGTGAAAGTCTTAATCCACCAATGCTGCTAATTTTTGAATATAGGCACTTGTTTTATGTTCTTCTACATCTGCAATAGCCATGTCTAATAAATCCCAGATAGACACGCCCAAATCATCCCAAAAATTTTTCCAATAGATAGAATCTGTATGTAATAAACCTGCATTATCTAGAAAGAGGAAAGTACCACAATGACTGTATTCAGATTTGCGAGTAGGAGCACGTGTGATAATATCTCCGTGATTAACTATCCTAAAAAGCCGTGTTTGAAATTTTTGATTAAAAAGAGAAGCAAACAATAGATTACCAACTCTGGGCTGTCCAAAAGTATAAACCTGATGTAAATCGATGCCTTCTTCCAAAGCTCGTGCTGCTGCCAAAGTAGCCAAAGCTCCTCCCTGACTATGCCCACAAAAAAATATCTTTTGGTTTGGCTGATGAAACTCTTTTATTGCATCACTCAAATCATTCCAGATAAAATCTACTGAACGCATAAAGCCCTTATGCACACTTCCTCTAAATCTATCTGTCAGTTGAGTGTCCATATTATTGACCCAATCTTGCATTTTATTGGCTTCTGTCCCTCTAAAAGTAACTATCATCCTATCTTGACTGGCAGCTATGTAGGCTTGCACATCATCTTCATCAGAAGAATGTTCTATATATTTGAAATCAGGCAAACTCCAAAGTTCTTTGCATACATACTGCATTACCGAGATTTCTTCATAAGAAAGTCGTGCATTTTTAGCAAGGAAAAGAGCATTTTCGGCTGAAAATCCTCTAGCTTGTGGATTAAAGCTTTGATATTCAAGGGCAGTTTTATTTTGAGACATTTTAAAGCATTTAAAATCAGTGATATATCTTTGAGCAAGCAATTTAGAAAAAATCAGTATAAATTGTAATCATAGCTACATAATTTTGTTTTCTAAAAATATAAAGCAGTTGAAAACTGAGTAAAAAGGGATGGTTATTGGTTAAATAAATCGTATGAAAGTAAAAGTTTGCCTCATTCAAGATAGTCCTATTTTTTTTGATAAAGTAAAGACCATTCAAAAAGTAAAAGAGCTGATCACAAAATATGCTAAGGAGGGATGTCAATTAATCGTTTTTCCTGAATCCTTTATTCCAGGTTATCCGAGAGGTTTTTCCTTTGGAGCTAAGATTGGAAGCCGTACAGAAGAAGGCAGGAAATTATATGCTGAGTATCACCAAAACAGCATCGATATAGAAAGCTCAGATTTAAAAGAACTAGAAGACCTTGCAAAATCACAAGAGGTTTATTTGGTTATTGGAGTTACAGAAAAATCACATAGACACGGAAGTTTATACTGCTCCATGCTTTACATTTCCCCAAAAACGGGATTAATGGGTGTCCACCAAAAAATAAAACCAACTGGAACAGAACGCCTTATTTGGAGTGAAGCAGGAGGAGACTCATTGGTTAGTTTCCAGACGAGCATCGGTAAACTAGGTGGGCTGATATGCTGGGAAAACTACAT
>JBBRUH010000044.1:0-17827 GCA_038248005.1 Cytophagales bacterium
ATCGGCTGTTTCATCATGATGCTCATCACCATGATTATGGTTCATTTCATCATGATGCTCATCACCCTGATTATGGTTCATTTCATCATCATTTTCTGATACTTCTTCCGTTTTATCTTCCTCAGTTTTTTCAGAGGCATTGTTACAAGAGGTAAGGGAAATACCAGCAGCAAATAATGCGATAAAGGTGAATGTGAATGTTGATTTTTTCATTGTGTTTTAGATTTAAAAGGTGAATAAGAATGATAATAATTAAAATGATTTTGTGCTAGAATAATGTAGTTTTAATCAATAGTTGTTGTTACTGAGCCACAAGTGAGCATTTGAGCACCAAAATAGGGATTTTTTATTTCTTTCTCTTTACTTAACCAATCAGCTCCTTTATTATTATCTGCCATAGGGCAATGTGCTATAAAAAGCGTAGCATCTATTTTCCCGAATGCTTTAAAAAGTGCAATCATTTGCTCAGAGATTGGCTTAAAATGACCTCTAATTTCGCCAATGTCTTTTGAATTATTTACCTTCTTCAGTTCTTTTTCTAGAATGCTGCTATGTTTCATCCAAAGCTTATGGGTGTCTCCTTTAAAATCACCCATATTGATGTTTTTCAAGATAGAGCTCATTTTTTTTGAGTTAGACAATACCTCCTTAAAGTCATCTTTAACCAAAAAGTCTTTTAGTTTTAAATAGCTTTCTAGTAAGGGCTTTAAGTTTTGTTTTATATCAGGAGTGCTGCTGCTTTCCTTTTTTTGTGCGGTTTCATTTACTTCTTGAGTAGTAGTTTTACCTCCATGGTTGTGTCCTGTCATTTTTTTACCTCCTTCTGGGCTCATCATACTGGGCTTGCCTGCCAGCTGAGCAGCGGCATCAATACTAAATGTGCCATTGGTAGCTATTTCTTCACCTTCTTCCAGGCCTCCAAGTATTTGATAGCTATCACCTAAGGCAGCTCCAAGTTTAACTTCTCGCATTTCAAAAGCGACTCCTTGGCTATTGGTATTTTTGATATAGACTACTGAGCGTTCGCCTGTCCACATCACCGAAGATTTAGGGATGATTAAGGCTTCTGTTTGATTTTGGATAGAGCTTTTGATAAGACCTTGTACAAACATATCAGGTTTCAGGCGCATGTTTGAATTATTGATTTCTACCCTTGCCGAAGCCACCCTTGTCTTTGGATTAATCACAGGGTCTATAAAAGAAATCCTTCCTTTAAATATTTCACTCTGATAAGATTGAATTTCAAATTCTACTTCATCACCTATTTTTACCCAAGAAATATCACTTTCATACAAATCAAAAAGTATCCAAACAGTATTCAAATTGGCAATTTTATAAATGGATTCTCCTTTTTTGATATAATCACCAAGATTGACATTTTTGCTCATTACTACTCCTGAGACATCTGCTAAGATGGGGAATTGCTCTTGTATCGTGCCTTTTTTAATAATTTGTTGAATTTGGTTTTCTGTTAATTTCCAATTTTTTAATTTTTCTTTGGCAGCTTGGAACAAGGCAGGTTGTATTTCTTTCATTTTAGCAGCCTCAAAAAGCTCTTCTTGTGCCACCACCAAATCGGGTGAATAGATGTAAGCCAATACTTGCCCTCGCTGTACGGTTTCACCCGTAAAATTAACCATCAACCGCTCTACTCTGCCTGGAATGTGCGAAGATTGAGAAAAAGTCTTGCGTTCATCTGCCTTGACTTTGCCATTGAGTCTTAGTTCTTTCACAGGTTTTTGCTTGGTAATCACAGAAGTCGTTACGCTTGCCAACTGCATAGCTGTTGGTGACATTTTGATTTCAAAAGGATTACTGTCTGAGGATTCATCAGAAACTGGAATCAAATCCATCCCACACAAAGGACATTTACCTGCTTCGGATTGTCTTATTTGTGGGTGCATAGAGCAAGTCCAAGTTTGATTATCTGCTGCCGCTGTTTCGTGTGCTATATGCTCAGAAGAAGAGGGTTTTATCAACCAGCCTAGGCTTCCCCCAATCAATAAAATTAAGATAATTTGAATGTATTTATTGTTGAATATCTTTTTCATTTTATTCAGTTTTAGAAGTTAGATAATCTAATTTTGCCAAAGAGATATAAAATAGTGTGAGGGCATTGGCTTCGGCTATTTGGTATTTTAATAATTCTTGTTGCATGCGAAGTATATCCTCAAAATCTTTCCCCAAGTTAGCATAAGCAATCATTAATAGATTGATGGCTTGTTGTGTGTTTTGAGTTTGTTTGTCATACAATCGGAGCAATTCTTCTGATTTTTTTAAATTATACAAGGTTTGTTCAAATTCTGCAACCAGTTGATTTTCAAAAGATTCCTTGTAATAATTTAGGGCTGTTTGCTTGAGTTGTATTTCTTTGACAGCAGCATCGTATTTTTTTCTGTAAATCGGAAGACTCATACTTAGCATGGGCATAAATGCATCTTTTCCATTATCAGGCACATCCATATCATTTCGTTTTGCAACGATTACATAATCTAATCCAAGACCAAATTTGGGCATTCTTTGTTTTTGGGCTAATATTTCTGCTTGTTGAGCAGATTGTATTTTCAAATCAAAAGATTGCAGCACAGGATGATTTTCAAAATCTCTAAGTTCTTGATAATCAATCAAAAACAAAGAGTCTGCGACTAGTACTGATAGGGAATCAGGGCGATTTAGTAAAATATTAAACTGCGTTTCCAAAGGCTTTATTTGGTCTTGCAAAAGTTTAATATCCGTTTGGATATTTTCAATCATAATTTCTACCCGAATCACATCTACCATACTATTTTTACTGTTTTTAAACCCTGTAGTAGCCAGTTGCTTATAGCTATTCAGAATAGCTAGATTTTCTTTTTGTAGAATGATTTTTCGCTTTACTTCATAAAAGGGATAGTAAGCCGTTTTTACTTGCATAAAAAGCTGATTTTTCGTATTGAGAAACTCTTGATAGGTCGCTTCGGCTTGGAGTTTAGATACATTTTCTGCCGTTTTGAGTGTACCAAACCAAGGAAACATCTGCGATAAACCGATTCTTGTTTGCTGTGCACCCACACGGGTTTCTACAGGGCTAATGAAATAACCTAGGGAAACATTAGGGTCAGGCAAAAAATTAACTTGTGCTACTTTTTGTAGAGCAATCTCAAAATCAGTATATTTTGCTTTTAGCTGAGGGTTTTTCTCAGAAGCCACCTCCAAATAATCAGCCAAGGTTTGGGCATTTGAGGTGTCAAAAATGCACAAGATTAGCAACAATATTATAAATATATTGTATTTCATTTTTTTGTCTTTTTAAGTTTTCTTTCTTCTATCCAGCTATACAATACAGGTACTAAAAAGTAGGAACTCATATCGATAATCATCCCTCCAAAAGCAGGAATAGCCATAGGTACCATAATATCTGCCCCTCGCCCCATAGAAGTAAACACAGGAAGTAAGGCAATAATGGTAGTAGTAGTGGTCATGGTACAAGCCTTTATCCGTTTGCTGCCACCCTTAATTGCTACTTGGCGTATTTGCTCCATTGTGCTAGGTTTTTGCAAACGGAAAGAATCTGTAAGGTAAGTTCCCATCAAAACCCCATCATCAGTAGCAATCCCAAACAAGGCAATAAATCCCACCCAAACCGCCACACTTAGGTTGATAGTGCCCATGTGGAAGATGTCTCGCATATTGCTATCAAACAAACTGAAATTCATAAACCAACTTTGTCCCCAAAGCCAAAGCATAATAAAACCTCCACTAAAGGCAATGGCAATGCCCGTAAAAATCATCAATGAGGTGCTAACAGAACGAAACTGGAAATACAGAATGAGGAAAATAATGGCTAAGACTATAGGCACAATGAGGGAAAGGCGTTTTTGTGCTCTGATTTGGTTTTCATAGCTTCCTGAGAATTTAAAACTCACACCTGAGGGAAGGACTAACTCACCTTGATTTATTTTTTCTTGAATAAATCGCTGTGCTTGCTCAACAACTTCTACCTCCGAATAACCTTCTTTTTTATCCAATAAGACATAGCCTACCAAAAAGGTATTTTCACTTTTTATCATCTGTGCTCCTTTGATATACTCCACTTCTACCAAATCTCCCAATGGCACTTGCACCCCCGTAGGCGTAGGAATCAATATGTTTTTGAGCTTTTCGGGGTCATCTCGTAGCTCTCTAGGGTAGCGTACTCTGACAGGAAAGCGTTCACGCCCTTCTACAGTAGAGGTGATTTGCATACCACCTATGGCTGTCTCAATGCTCTGTTGTACGTTTTCGACACTCAAACCATACCTTGCGATTGCGTCTCGATTGATATTGAGGTGTAGATAAGGTTTTCCGACAATTCTATCTGCAAAAACGGCTTCAGTCTTTACAGAAGGGACTTCTTTCAAAATAGATTCAAGCTCTAGGCCTACTTTTTCAATGGTTTTTAAATCAGGGCCATATACTTTAATGCCCATAGGCGCACGCATCCCTGTTTGTAACATCACCAAGCGAGTTTCTATAGGCTGGAGTTTTGGGGCAGAAGTAACGCCTGGCAGTTTGGTTACTTTTACAATTTCTTTCCAAATGTCATCAGGAGATTTGATATGTGATCGCCAGTTTCGAAAATATTGCCCATTTTTATCCACAGTTAACTCTTTCTCTGAAATGCCTTGTAGCAGTGCATTTTCATTAGAAATAGCTATGCCTGATAAGAGGATAAATTCTTCTTTTTCATTGACTTTGAATCGCTCTCGAAGCCCTTTTTGATTGCTTAGAAATCTTGCTTTATAATTGACGATGACTTCATACATTGAAATAGGAGCAGGGTCTAAGGCAGATTCAATACGCCCCATTTTACCCACAGCCAACTCTACTTCGGGGATATTGGCTAACAACATATCTAGTTGCTGGACTATCATCTTATTTTGCTCTACCCCTGCATGTGGCATAGAAGTAGGCATAAGCAGAAAACTTCCTTCATCTAGAGAAGGCATAAACTCTTCACCTATTCCTGGGAATGTCTTTGACATAGCAGACCAAGCCCCACTTGTTCGGATATTTAAGCCTACTTTATCTAGTCCATTGGCTACAAAACCAAAAACAGTAGAGAAACCTAACCAGACACAAAGTCCCATCATCAATAAAGAGGAAGGGACTAACAAAAATATTCCTTTGTGCTGAAGGCACCAACCTAAAATATTTTCGTAGTATTTTTCTAATAAAGTATAAAAGATTAAAATCACACCGACTATCAAAGAAACAAATAAGAAGTTGTGAGTAAGAGAATGAAAAGCTCCCAAGGGCAGCCAAGATTTTGCCAATAACCAAACTACTGAAATTACAGTGATGATTAAGGTGGAGGATTGAAGTCCTTTATAAGCAAATGAAAGAAAACGAGCATAGAAGGAAGGGTTTTCAGGTAAAATAGGTGCTTTGATAAATTCTTTTAAGATTTCAAAAACACCTAAAAACAACAATGTCCAAGCTGCCCAATCAAAACCCAAAAACAAGAACAATAAGCCTATGCTCAACAAACCAAAGTTTTTAGTCCATTTGAGTTTTTTGCCTTTAAAGTTTATTCCAAAAATCCAATGGGCTAGTGTAGGCAAAATAATCAATGCAACTATCAAAGCAGCTATTAGAGCAAAGGTTTTGGTAAAGGCAAGTGGTCTAAAAAGTTTTCCTTCAGCAGCTTCCATCAGAAAGACAGGCACAAAACTCACCACAGTGGTAGAGACTGCCGTAACTATGGCAGAGCTAACTTCAGCGGCTGCATTATAGATAGTATCGATGAGTTTTTGCTTGGGGGGAGCTTCTTCAATGTGTTTTATGATGTTTTCAGATAATACAATCCCCAAATCTACCATAGTGCCGATAGCAATCACAATGCCCGATAATGCCACAATATTGGCATCAATCCCAAAATAACGCATAGCAATAAAGACCATCAAAACAGCTAAAGGCAATAAACTTGAAATCAAAATAGAAGCCCTAAGGTTTAGCACCATCACTATGACGACCAAAATCGTAATTAATAATTCCAAAGAAAGTGCCTCTTCCAAAGTTCCTAAGGTCTCTTTGATAAGGTGTGTTCTGTCATAAAATGGCACAATGGTTAATCGGCTTACAGTGCCATTGGCTAGGGTTTTCTTGGGTAAGCCTGAGCTTATTTCTGCTATTTTATCCTTCACATTATTGATAACTTGTAAAGGATTTGAACCATAGCGAGCCACTACTACGCCACCCACTACTTCAGCTCCATCTTTATCCAAGAGTCCTCTTCGGGTGGCAGGCCCTAGAGTTACATGGGCAATGTCTTTGATGCGAATAGGCACATTTTCACTGACATCCACTACAGCTTTTTCTATGTCTTCAATGGATTTGATGTAGCCCAAGCCTCTTACCAAATATTCAGCTTTGTTGATTTCAATGGTTTTTGCTCCTACATCTCGGTTTGCATTTTTTACGGCTAACATCACTTTGTGCAAAGGAATATCATAGACCCTGAGGGCATCAGGGTTTACATCAATTTGGTATTCTTGTAAATAACCTCCAATGGAGGCAACCTCTGAAACTCCTTCCACAGCATTCAGTCCATATTTTACATAAAAATCTTGCACTGTTCGGATTTCGTGTAAATCCCAACCACCTGTAGGGTTTCCGTTTTTATCACGCCCTTCTAAAGTGTACCAATATACTTGCCCTAGTGCAGTAGCATCTGGCCCTAGAGAAGGGCGAACCCCTTCGGGAAGTAAATTGGCAGGAAGAGAATTTAATTTTTCTAAAATCCTTGAGCGAGACCAATAAAAATCCACCTCATCATTGAAAATGATATAAATGCTACTAAATCCAAAAACAGAAGAACTTCTAATGGATTTTACGCTTGGTATTCCCAATAAAGAAGTAGTCAAAGGATAAGTAATTTGATCTTCAATGTCTTGCGGTGAACGCCCTGACCATTGTGTGAAAACGATTTGTTGGTTTTCGCCAATATCTGGAATCGCATCAACTGCCACAGGGTCAGAAGGTAAAAAACCTGTTTTCCAACCAAAAGGAGAAGTTATTAAGCCCCATCCAATAAATATAACAAGAATTAAAATGGTTACTAACTTATTTTCAAGGAAGTATTTGATTACCTGATTTAGCATTGTACTTCAGTTTGGTGTAATGAATTAGTCTTGTGATTTTAGTAATTATTAATCTCTTGTTTTAGTATTCCTTAACTTCAAAGCCTTGTAAATCATTTGACTGGACTAAAACTCATATCTGGATGGCAATCAATTCAAGGGATAGGGGCAATTGTGTATATCAGCTAAAAGAGCAACCCCTTCCTCTCTTTTTCTAGTAGCATAGATTAAAAGTTTTACTAAAAAAGTGCTGCTATTATCTATCAAAGAATATAGTTTTAGTATTAACATCTGTATTATTTATTTAGTGGTATTTTCGTTTTCAAGTCTTTCTATCATTGCCTTCATTTCTTCTATTTCTTTTCTCTGTGCTTTGATGATGTCTTCAGCCAATTTCTTTACTTCTGGATCTTCTATTTCTGCTCTCTCACTGGTAAGTATGGCAATGGAATGGTGAGGAATCATAGCTTTCATCCACAAAATATCTCCTATAATAGGTCTTTGGATACGAACAAGAGACAATGCACTGATAAAAAGCACAAGACTACCTAGCAGAATAGCTATATTTTTCTTTTTATTTTTATACATTCCTAGCATAAATAATAGCATAATAACTGCCATAGCAGATATCCCTAGACAAGTCATGTAAAAGCGGGTCAAACTAAAATAAACATGGTCAATGGAATAAGTATTTAGATACATAGTAATGTACATTGCTATAAATGAAGAGCCTAACATCAAAAAAAAGATTGTGTAATTGCTTTTATTTGGATTTTTCATAATTGTTTATTTTTTGTTGAATGTTTAATGTGTTTTAAGTTTTTGGTGCTTTTTGTGGATAAATCACTTATTTTAATATTTCTCAATCTCAAAGCATTGGCAATCACTGAAACCGAGCTAAAACTCATTGCCAAAGCTGCAATCATTGGAGATAATAACAAACCAAAAAATGGATACAATACTCCTGCGGCTATTGGCACGCCTAAGGTATTATAGATAAATGCAAAAAAGAGGTTTTGATGGATGTTTTTGACCACATTATGGCTCAGTTTCTTCGCTTTTACGATTCCTCGCAAATCACCCTTGATGAGTGTAATGGCAGCACTTTCAATGGCTACATCAGTTCCTGTACCCATTGCAATACCCACATCAGACTGTGCTAAGGCAGGGGCATCATTGATACCATCACCAGCCATGGCAACTACTTTACCTTGTTCTTGAAGTTTTTTAATTTCGTTGAGCTTATCTTCTGGAAGGCACTCAGCTTTATAATTCTTCAAGTTTAATTTCTCTGCGACTGCCTTGGCTGTATTTTTATTATCACCTGTAAGCATGATGACTTCTATACCATTTTTTTGTAGTTCTGCAATGGCATCTTGGCTGGTTTTTTTGATGGCATCAAAAATAGTTACATAGCCTACAGCTTTTTCATCTACTGCGATGTATGATACTGTTTTGCCTTTTTCTTGTTCTGCCACCACTTTATTGGCTAAATTTTCGGGAATAGAAATAGACAATTGCTTCAATAATTTATCATTTCCCAAAGCCACTTTCTTATCTTCAACTGTTCCTATTACTCCCTTTCCTGTTACTGCTTCAAAGTCATTTACCTTAATGAGACTTACCTCTTTTGATTTTCCATAATTCACAATTGCTTCTGCTAGTGGGTGTTCGCTATATTGATTGAGAGAAGTTATAAGTTTTACCAAGGTAATTTCATCTTCGCTGCCTGTTGCAATTACTTTTTCTACGGAGGGTTTTCCTTCGGTAATAGTGCCTGTTTTATCCACAATGAGCGTATCTACTTTATTCATGGTTTCTAGGGCTTCTGCATTTTTGATGAGTACTCCATTCTGAGCACCTTTCCCTACACCCACCATCACACTCATAGGGGTAGCCAATCCTAAGGCACAAGGGCAAGCAATAATCAAGACTGCAATGGCATTGACGAAGGCAAACACATAAGAAGGTTCTGGCCCATAAACAGCCCAAACCCCAAATGTAATGGCAGAAATAATCAATACAATCGGCACAAAATATTTAGAAATCCTATCTGCTAGTTTTTGAATAGGTGCTTTGGAACGGCTTGCATTATTTACCATGTCTATAATCTGAGAAAGAAGGGTTTCTGACCCTACTTTCTCGGCTTTCATCACGAAAGATTTAGTGCCATTGATAGTTCCAGAACTTACCTTATCCTCTACATTTTTATCCACAGGAATAGGTTCTCCTGTAATCATGGATTCGTCTATGCTACTATTCCCTTCTACAATGACCCCATCTACGGGTATTTTTTCTCCAGGCTTTACACGCAAGAGATTGCCTTGCTCAATTTTATCTATTGCGATTACTTTGTCTTTTCCATCTTCTACCAATGTGGCAGTAGAAGGTACTAATTTTAATAATTCCTTAATTGCACCACTCGTTTGGCTATGGGCTTTGGCTTCTAGTAATTGCCCTAAAAGCACCAAAGTTAGAATCACAGTTGCCGCTTCAAAATAGACATACACATTTCCATACTCAGTTTTAAACTCATCTGGAAATACATCTGGAAATAACATTGCAAAGACACTAAACACCCATGCTATCCCTGAGCCAATGCCTATGAGTGTAAACATATTGAGGTTCATTGTTTTGACAGAAACCCATGCACGTCTGAAAAACATCCAAGTAGCATAAAACAAGACAGGAAAAGATAAGCCAAATTGAATCCAGTTCCAAGTTTTTTGCTCAAAAACAGAATACAAAGGGTTTTCACTCAACATCTCAGACATGGCTATCAAAAATATAGGAAGGGTAAAAGCAACAGCAATCCAAAATTTCTTCAATAGTTTTTGATAGGTTTTATCTTCTTCAGACATATCTGGCTCAAGAGGTACTAAGTCCATTCCACAGATAGGGCAAGCTCCAGGCTCATCTTTGACGATTTCTGGGTGCATAGGGCATGTAAACTGTTTGCTTGAATCAGAGATAGTTTTTTCTTCTACTAAGTCCATTCCGCACACGGGGCAATCTCCTGCTTTGCTATAAGTCTTTTCGCCTTCGCAGTGCATTGGGCAATAAAATGTACCTGTGCCTTTCTGTTTCTCTTTTGTTTTCTCCTCTTTTTTTTCTGTGTGAGGATGGTGGTGTTCTCCCAAAGGATGGATACCATATCTATCATCCTCTTTCTTGAAAACTTCCTGAAACTTTTCAATCGGAATATGAGATTTCATTTCGATAGTAGCTTCTGACTTTTCCAAATTAACAGATACTTTGCTTACCTCTTCTAGCTGAGAAAGAGATGCTTCCACATGATTTTTACAGCCATTACAGCTCATTCCTGTTATTTTATATATATGTTCCATGTTCTTAGTTTTAAAGTTTGAATATTATTTTACAAAGTTCCAAAATGTCTCCTTCTCTTATGTTGTAGAATTTTGGATTTGATATGTAAGATTTACAGACCTTGGATTTCTTTTCGGGTTTTGTTTTTTAAATATCTAAAGTGAGTAGGCGACATCCCTGTGATTTTCTTAAACTGATTGCTTAAATAAGCGACACTACTATAATGAAGTAAGAAAGCAATCTCGCTCAAAGTCATCTCATCATATACAAGAAGTTCTTTTACTTTTTCTATTTTTTGAAGAATGAAGTATTTTTCAATGGTTTTGCCTTCTAACTCTGAAAACAGATTACTCAGTGAGGTGTAATCTTGCAGTAAATGCTGAGATAAATATTCAGACAAATTGATATTGAGTTCATTATTTTTATTGTGAACCAAGTCAATTATCAATGTTTTAATCTTCTCTATAACCTTTAGTTTTTTATCGTCTAAAAGGTCAAAACCTAAGCTTTGAAGTCTTTCAAGAAGTACTTCTTTTAAAAAATCAATACTTTCTTCTTGTATTTTCACTTCTCCTAAATCGACAGAAACAGGATGAAGCCCGAGTTTTTCCAACTCAGACTTCACTACCATTTTACAGCGACTACACACCATGTTTTTGATATGTAGTTTCATTATTTTAGGGTTTCTACTGTTTTTCCACAACTCAACATCTGAGAACCATAATAAGGGTTTTCTATATCCTTCTCTTTACTCAACCAATTAGCACCTTTGCCACCATTAGCCATTGGGCAAAATTGGTGATACACTGTCTGCTCATATTTGGCAACTTTCATCAAAGAGTAAATATCTTTTGATAGACTAATAAAGTGATTTCGTTGGTCTGCCACATCTTTTGCATCACTGATGTTTTTAGCTTTTTCTTGCAAGTTTTTCAATACTGCCATCCAAACTATATGAACATCCATTGACAAATCTTCCATTTTTATGGCTTTGATGGCGTTCAGCAGTTCTTTTGATTTTAGGGATGCACTTGCACCATCAGTTTGCACCAAAGCATCTTTTAAGTCAAAGTAATTATCAAAAACAAACTTCAATTGATTCATTTCCTGTTTTTCTGTATTGCTTTCCATAGAATGCATCGAATGTTCAGTGCTATCCATTTTCATTTTGGATTCTTCCATCTTAGGGGCTGTTTTTTTAACCCTCTCATATTGACAGCATCCAGGCAATTGATTATAGGCATCATCAGGAGCAAGAAAAAAATCGCTATCATACCCTGCTAGAGCAATTCGTTTTAAGATTTCATCCTTATTTGTTTTATTCGGATTATAGGTAAGCATTGCCATTTTAGTATCTTTATTCCAAGTTACAGTAGCGACCTTTTTTAGATTACCCGCTTTTTGGATAGCACTTCTGCACATATCACAATTTCCATAAATTTTTACGGTCTCAGTTTTTGCGTTTTTGATTTGTGCATCACACATTAAGGATGATAGCAATAGAGCTATTGCTAACAATATTTTTGATATTGATTTCATATTGAAAGTTTTTATAAATTAATAAATAATTATAAAAGCAAAGGAATATTGCTTTCGATTAGACAGTTCTATGGCTGTCAAGGTACTTATTAACTTATTTTTGGGGGAAGCCAGATAAAATAAAAACCAGAGGAAATATGGTTATTATTGTGATGAATTTTTTGTTCTTTGTTGTCAAAAGTAGGGTTCTCGCTTTTGACTTCAGTAAACAAAGGAAGGATAAAACTTAAAGAAGAACTATAACAATGACATGAACTGTGTTTACACTTGCCATTGCAATTTTTTTCTTGTTTAGAAGATGATTTTTTACAGCAGTCTTTTTCTAGTTTAGATGTTTTTTCGAATTCT
Source organism: Cytophagales bacterium (assembly GCA_038248005.1). GTDB lineage: Bacteria > Bacteroidota > Bacteroidia > Cytophagales > Microscillaceae > JAABSX01. Next base: position 12,315 of record JBBRUH010000044.1, read on the forward strand.
TCCTTACTACAACAAGATTTCTCTACTTTCTTGGTAGCAGTTTTACACGCATAAGACAGCATTGGTATTGTGAGAAGACCAATGATGAGCAGTATAGGTAATATGTGAATCTTTCTTGACATCACTTCATCAACATTGGAATCTAATTAATTGTTAGCAGGTGATAGTGTTAATTAGTTGTTTTTCTTTTTGACTTGAACTGATTGCTTCGATTCTTCTCCATAAAATACTGTTTCCTAAAAAATAAGCTGCTTATACTAAGACATTCTATTCATCATTTTAGAGTAATTATCTCAATTACAATTCTCTATACACTTTCCACTTTTATCTATATAAAAATCTTTGCCTCCCACAGTTACTTCGGCTCGTCCATTCTTAAAATTCCCTGGTTGGTCATACTTAAAAGGAATCATTACTTGATTTTGAAGATTAATAAATCCCCATTTATTGCCTTTCTTGACTGCAGCAAGACCTTCTTGTGGGTAGCTAAAATCACTATATTGTAGAGGGATAATGATATTGCCTTTTTTATCTAAAAAGCCATATAATCCCCCTTTGCTCACTATTTTTCCGATACTTCCCTCCTCTTCATAGTCATAGCGGATGACTTGAGGTCGTGTAGAGTTATCAGTGGTTTCTTCGTTTTTGGGAGGATTTACCACAATTGGTTTATCTTTATCAGAGATAATGGGAGGTGTAGATTCTGTATTCTCAGAAGAAGATTTTTCTGGGCGAGTGCTTTCACTGTTAGTAGGTTTGTATTTATTTCTTTGTGGCTGAGAGACTTGTGCAGTGCCTGTGTTTTCTGTCTGAAGGTTTTCAACTTCTTGTGCTGTACTGTCTATATTTTTTTGCAAACTATCTACTTGATTGGAGTTGTTTTCTGCTCTCATTGGCTTATCAGAGGGCGAAAAATAACCATTTGCCCAAGCCCAAAATACCAGACCAAGCACAATCATAATCAATATAGCAAATCGAGATGCCTGTGAGTCAGAAGTTCGCTTTGGTTTTTTATCGTGTTTTTCCTCACTTTTTTTGAAACTATCAATAAATGAAGAAGAGTGAATGTTTTGATCCATTCTAGTTTCAGAAAGTGAAACCACTCCTTCTTCTACAGTTTTTTGTAAATCGAGAGGGGATTTTTTACTGAGTCGAGTTTCTAGTTCGGGCGTAGGAGAAGGTATTTGAGTAGTCAAATCTACTTCTTCTTCGCTTGCTTTTTCATTCTTATCTAAAAGATTAAAAAAATCAGAACTTTCTGCGTATAAAGGCAAGGAAATATTTTCTTTTTGGGCATTAGGAAAAAGCAACGCCATTACTTGTTCTGTAGTTTGGAGACGTTGAGTAGGATTTTTTTGAAGGCATCCTTTTACGATGTGCTTAAACTCGTCAGGAATCTTAGTCAAGTCAGGCTGCACAGCATCATTGATAATATTGGCAACAATCTGCCCATCCGAATCCCCTTTTCTTCTAGAACCAAAAGGTAATTCTTGACTAAAAAGCTGATACATTAGTATTCCAAATGACCAAATATCAGTGGAAACACCTAATTTATAATTGCCTTTTCCTAGCTGCTCAGGCGACATATATTCATAAGTGCCTACGGTGGCAGAAACAGAGGTCATCTCAGTAGAAAGCTGTTTACTGAGGCTAAAATCTGCTATTTTAGGAATAATCTTTCCCTCTTTGATTTCTAGTAATATATTTTGTGGTTTAATATCTCGGTGAATGATTTTGTGCTGATGCAAAAACCCAAGCCCTTTTAAAATCCCAGCCAGAAGAGATTTAATGGTTTCTTTTTCTCTTGCTAAGGGCATTTTCATATAAGCACCTAAGTCACCTCCATTGATATACTCCATGACCCCTATTTGCATAAGGTCTTGTTCACCCGCAATATTTTCAAATTTCTTGGTCAAAAAATCATAATACTTTACCAGATTGGGGTGTTGAATTGCCTTTAAGCGTTGAGTCTCTTCTGCTAGGCTGTATCGTTCGGGCATTTTACTTTGAGGCACAAATTTTAAGGCAACCTCTCGCTTGCCTATTTGGTCATACGCTTTAAAAACACTCCCAAAGCCTCCCTTTCCTAGCCTATCTTTTTGAGGGTCATATTCGTATTGGTCAGCTATAATCATAGTTTTTTGAGGGTCAGGTGATATTATTTCACAAATTTAAGCTATATTCAAGAGTTCATAAATAGCAAAATAAACATTATCAAAGAAATAACAGCCTTAAAAGCTTGATTATCACTTAGATTCAATGCTATTTTGTTTAAAATGGTTTATTTACATTTATCGATATAAATTATGTGTTCTATAAAAGAAAAAATCTCTCGCTTAGTCTATTTTTTTGTTTTCTTGATGCTAGGTCTTTCAGCCTGCAAAGACGAAGAAAACCTAGAAGATGCCAGAAGAGCATTGATTACTGCCCATGAGTGGAAAGGGGATGAGTTTGATACTAAAATAGATGTTAGCCCTGCTCTTGTACTTGTATTTCTTGATATTAGTGCCGATGATTTAGAGTTTGGAGAACCTATTCCTTTATTGAGTGTGAAATTTGAAAATGGTGGTACATTCACGGGTACTGACCTAGAGGGTCAAAGTATCAATGGATTATGGAGTCTGCAAGATAGTGGGCAAAAAATACAACTTACGGGATTTAACTTTGCCATCCCCGAAGCTTTTATCCCTCCTGCTCTGCTTGCTGTAATTCCCGAAGGAACAAGTTTGGCAGATTTACTTCCTGATGTCTATGAGATTGTAGAACTGACCGATACCAAATTTACGATTCGTTCTAGCAATACAACTCAAATCTCTCAAAATCCTGACTTAGGGATTCCTATTACAGTAGAGATTACGCCTCGTTTAGATATTTTTCTAGTAAAATAGAATTTTCTAATTCTATAAATCACTCTCTTAATTACCTTCAAAAATGAAAACAATCTAAAAATTGTGACTTTGCGTAATTATGATGTCTTTTAGATAGAAATAGGCTATAATATTACTTAAAAATCTAATACATTTTAAGAAACGGCAATAGAATATTTTTGTTAAGAAGAATATTAGGTAGATATTTAGGCTAAAAAATCTTCGAAAAGAGTCAAAATCTAACCTTGAAAGTTTTAAAGCCAACAAAATGACAAAAAACTGACTATTTTTAAACGTAATTATTTTTTTTCTGTTAATAAGACTAAAGGAAATTATTCTAAAAACTTGTTTGTTCTTTTATTAGCATGTATTTTTACAGTTTATAATTCATAGTTTTTTGGTTACAGCAATCTAAATCACATACAATTCAAAAAAAGTAATAAAAAATAATTAAGAATAACAAAATAAGATAATAACATGGGAGAATTTTTAAAACTATTTTTATTTGTCATCATATTCTTTAGTGCAAAGCCAACAGTAGAAGCTCAAATTGCTTCTGTGGCTCCTGAAATGATTTATAAAATGACCGAACAAGCACCAAACCCAAAAGGTGGAATGTGTGCATTTTATGAATATACTCAAGATAATCTCCAAAGACCCAAAGAAGCTGTTACCAAAGGGGTAAGAGGAAATGTATTTGTGCAATTTATTGTGGAAAAAGATGGACGTATCACTAATGTAAAGGTAGTTAAAGGTATAGGAAGTGGCTGTGATGAAGAAGTAGTGAAACTCCTAGAAAATTCTCCTCGTTGGTCTCCTGGTGTGCAAAAAGGACAAAAAGTAAGAGTTGAGAAAACGATGTCTATCCAAGTAAGATAAAAATTTCTACTAACAGACAATTACTTGATTCAACTTTATATATAAGAAATATTATTCTAAAATAAATTCTCCAAAAGCACAAAAACCTAATTTAGGTTTTTGTGCTTTTTTGTATTTTTACTTCCTCTAATTTTATATTAGAATTGATATTATCAAGTGTATTTCCTAAATTTTAACTAATCTATCAAAAATGCCACGCAAAACCTTAAATTTGCAGTATCTAATTTGATAAACTCTAAAAAACGAAATGAACTACCTCTCTATAGAAAATCTTAGTAAGTCTTACGGCGACAAAACATTATTCAAAGACATCAGCTTTGGCATACAAAAAGGTGAAAAAGTAGCCATCGTTGCCAAAAATGGCAGTGGCAAATCTACCCTCATGCGTATCTTGATGGGTTATGAAATCGCAGATACGGGCGAATTTAGCTTCCGAAACGGAATAAGAGTGGGCTTTCTCAATCAAGATCCCAAATTTGAAGGTGTAAAAACAGTTGGTGAGGCAGTCTTGCAGTCTGATAACCCTATCCTTAGTGCAGTACGCCTATACAGTGAAGCTTTAGAAAACCCTGAGGACTATTCACTCATGGAAAAAGCCCTTGTAGAAATGGATAATATGAAGGCTTGGGATTATGAAACGCGCATCAATCAAATTCTGACTCGCTTTGAGGTCGGTAAACTGGGGCAAGACGTGCACACCCTCTCTGGTGGACAACGCAAGCGAGTAGCTCTTGCTCAATTACTGATAGATGAGCCTGACTTTCTTATCTTAGATGAGCCTACCAACCACCTTGATTTAGAGATGATTGAGTGGCTTGAGGAGTATTTGGGACAAAATAACAAGACCCTCTTTATGGTAACGCACGATAGGTATTTCTTAGAAAGAGTTTGTAATCAAATCATAGAACTAGATGAAGGCAATCTCTATCATTATCCTGGCAATTATTCTCTCTTTTTAGAGAAGAAAGATGAGCGTGCTGCCAATGACACACAAACCGTAGAAAAAGCCCGAAACCTCATGCGTAAAGAACTTGACTGGGTAAGACGACAACCCAAGGCAAGAGGTACAAAAGCAAAATATAGATTGGATGCCTTTGAGGAAATCAAAAAAGAAGCTTCCAAAAATACGCAAAGCAAAGAACTCCAAATGGGTGTGCAAATGCAGCGTCTAGGTAAAAAAATCTTAGAAATGCATAAAGTTACTAAGGGATATGGGGAATTACCCATTCTCAAAGACTTTGATTATATCTTCAAAAGACAAGAAAGAGTAGGCATTGTAGGCAAAAATGGTGTAGGAAAATCTACTTTCTTGAACCTACTCACTGAGCAAATCAAACCTGACTCAGGTGAAATCATCAAAGGAGAGACTGTATCTTATGGCTATTATCGCCAAGATGGGCTTAACCTTCCTGAAGATAAGCGTGTGGTAGAAGTCATCCAAGATATAGCCGAATTTGCCAAAATGGAAAACGGACAAGAAGTCTCTGCTTCACAGTTACTTGAGCGTTTTCTGTTTGATAGAAAAGTACAATACAAGTATGTTTCTACCCTCAGTGGAGGTGAAAAACGAAGACTTTATCTGCTGACTGTATTGATGCAGCAGCCTAACTTCTTGATTTTAGATGAACCCACCAATGACCTTGACATATTGACACTCAATATCTTAGAAGATTTCTTACAAGATTTTGGTGGATGCCTTGTAGTGGTTACGCACGATCGTTTTTTCTTAGATAAACTAGTAGATCACTTATTAATTTTTGAGGGAGA